>NZ_CP150189.1:0-12500 GCF_037965815.1 Aeribacillus sp. FSL K6-2833
TTGCTGAATCCAAAATATACTTTTGATACGTTTGTTATCGGCTCAGGAAATCGATTTGCCCATGCTGCATCCCTGGCTGTTGCGGAAGCGCCGGCAAAAGCATACAACCCGCTGTTTATTTATGGTGGCGTCGGTCTCGGAAAAACTCATTTAATGCATGCAATCGGCCATTATGTATTAGAACATAATCCTTCCGCGAGAGTCGTCTATTTGTCATCAGAAAAATTTACGAATGAATTTATTAACTCAATTCGTGACAATAAAGCCGATGAATTTCGCAATAAATACCGGAATGTTGATGTTCTATTGATAGATGATATTCAATTTCTTGCTGGAAAAGAACAAACACAAGAGGAATTTTTCCATACGTTCAACACACTTCACGAGGAAAGCAAGCAAATAGTCATATCAAGCGACAGGCCGCCAAAGGAAATTCCTACTCTTGAAGACCGGCTGAGATCACGTTTTGAATGGGGGCTCATAACAGATATTACTCCTCCTGACCTCGAAACAAGAATTGCCATTTTAAGAAAAAAAGCGAAAGCTGATGGATTGGATATTCCAAATGAAGTCATGCTTTATATTGCCAACCAAATTGATACAAATATTCGTGAGCTAGAAGGTGCCCTTATACGCGTAGTAGCTTATTCTTCTCTCATTAATAAAGATATTAACGCGGATCTCGCGGCAGAAGCATTAAAAGACATTATACCGAGCTCCAAGCCTAAAATTATTACCATTCAAGAAATTCAACGTGTAGTTGGACAGCATTTTAATGTTAAATTGGAAGATTTTAAAGCAAAAAAGAGAACAAAGTCTGTTGCATTTCCAAGACAGATTGCCATGTACTTATCAAGAGAATTAACCGACTCTTCTTTGCCGAAAATTGGAGAAGAATTTGGAGGAAGAGACCATACAACAGTCATTCATGCTCATGAAAAAATTTCAAAGCTATTAGAAGAAGACCCACAGCTGCAAAATCAAATAAATGAAATAAAAGAACAGTTAAAGCATTCCATTCATTATCATTAGTTGAGGACATTGTGAATAACTTTGACATTGGCATGCACAGTTTATCCACATGTGGATAGACTGTGCTTCCTTTCATTAACATTGTTATCAACATATCCACAAGCCCTATTACTACTTATACTATATTTTTTAATTAAAAAATAATAATATAAAATGTATTTGATAGATGGCAGTGCAGCCTTAGAAGGAGGATTTACATGCAAGTTATCGTCCAAAAAAATAAGCTTGTTGAAAGCGTCCAAGATGTCATGAAGGCCGTCTCCTCTAGAACAACCATTCCTATATTGACCGGAATAAAAATTGTCGCAACAGAAGAGGGCATTTCATTAACAGGCAGTGATTCAGACATTTCGATTGAGTCCTTTATACCTGCAGAAGAAAATGGAACGATTCATGCGGAAATCATCGAGCCCGGAAGCATTGTTTTGCAAGCTCGTTTTTTTAGTGATATTGTGAGGAAGCTTCCGCAGGATAAAGTGGAAATGAAAGTGGAAAACCACTTTCTAACGATTATTCGATCAGGAAGTGCGGAATTTAATCTGCATGGTTTGGATGCAGAAGAATATCCAAGATTGCCGGAAATTGAGGAGCAAAACGTTTTTAAAATTCCATCAGATCTATTAAAAACCTTAATTCGACAAACAGTTTTTGCTGTTTCGGTTTCAGAAACAAGACCAATTTTAACCGGTGTAAACTGGCGTTTAGAAAATGGCGAATTAACATGTATTGCAACGGACAGCCATCGATTAGCTTTACGGAAAGCAAAAGTGGAAACCAATATTTCTGAAGCGCATAATGTCGTTATTCCGGGAAAAAGCTTAAATGAGCTGAATAAAATTCTTGATGAAAACGATGATCTTGTCGAAATTGTCATTACAGAAAATCAAGTTTTGTTTAAGACGAAAAACATATTATTCTTTTCACGTCTCTTAGACGGAAATTACCCTGATACGAGCAGACTTATTCCAATGGAAAGTAAAACGGATATTGTTCTTGACGCAAAAGATTTTTTACAAGCTATAGACCGCGCATCTCTTCTTGCAAGAGAAGGACGCAATAACGTCGTCAAGTTGACAACATTTCCTAACGGGAAGGTTGAAATCTTGTCAAATTCACCGGAAATTGGGAAGGTTGTCGAAGAAATTCATGCCAAAAATGTACAAGGAGAAGATTTAAAAATCTCCTTTAGTGCAAAATATATGATAGATGCATTAAAAGCTGTGGAAGGATCAGAAATTCGCATCAGCTTTACGGGGGCGATGAGGCCGTTTTTAATTCGTGTTCCCGAAGATGAAACAGTTTTGCAACTGATTCTTCCTGTCCGAACATATTAAACAGCTGTCACCGGTTCTTTATGATAAATTCTTCTATTTTGAAGTACTGGAAATAAAAATGAAAGCTACTAGTAATCAAAAAAGCTAGTAGCTTTCTTTTCGAATTGGGAAATATTTAGTAAAATAAAAAGTTAGAGACTATTTTGAGAAAGCGGATGAAATTCAGATGAAGCGTATGATTCAAATTAAAGGTGAATATATTACACTCGGACAATTTTTAAAATTAGCGGATGTCATCCAAACTGGCGGAATGGCAAAATGGTTTCTGCAAGAGCATGAAGTGCTCGTAAATTCTGAGAGGGAACAGCGCCGGGGAAGAAAATTAAGAGACGGAGACATCGTAGAAGTTAAAGAGATTGGAACCTTTATTGTAAAAAACTGAAGTTGGTGACCTTCATTGTATTTAAAAGAATTCAGTTTAAAGAACTACCGTAATTATGAGTCCCTTCATGTACAGTTTGAAAACAAAGTCAATGTGATAATTGGAGAAAATGCCCAAGGGAAAACAAATATGATGGAGGGCATCTATGTTTTGGCGATGGCGAAATCCCATCGAACCAGCAATGATAAAGAGCTCATTCAATGGGAGAAGGAATATGCTAAAATAGAAGGGAGAATAGAAAAACAAAATCGTTTTTCTACGGTTGAATTAATTATTTCCAACAAAGGGAAAAAAGCTAAATTAAATCATTTAGAACAAAAAAAATTAAGTGAATATGTCGGTCACGTCAATGTGATTATGTTTGCTCCGGAAGATTTGAATTTAGTTAAAGGAAGTCCGCAAATTCGCAGGCGTTTTATCAATATGGAAATTGGACAAGTTTCTCCTGTTTATTTGCACCAACTGAACAAATATCAAAAAATCATTCAGCAGAGAAATCATTATTTAAAGCTTCTCCAAACGAGAAAGCAGAAGGATGAAAAAATGTTGGATGTGCTTACACTTCAGCTGTGTGAGACAGCGAGCAATATCATTAAAAAAAGATATTTGTTTGTTAAACAGCTTGAAAAATGGGCACAACCGATTCATTCCAGCATTTCAAGGGGAATGGAGGAATTAAGAATTCAGTATAAGCCTTCTGTTGATGTATCAGAAGAAGCAGACTTGTCGAAAATAGTAGAAGTATACTATGACAGGTTTGCTAAAATAAGAGAAAAGGAAATAGAACGTGGAACGACGTTAGCCGGTCCCCACAGAGATGACCTTATTTTTTATGTGAACGGCCGGGATGTTCAAACATTCGGATCGCAAGGCCAGCAGCGCACAACAGCTCTTTCGCTGAAATTGGCCGAAATAGATTTGATCCATGAAGAGATTGGCGATTATCCTGTATTATTGTTGGACGATGTTTTATCAGAATTAGATGATTTTAGGCAATCTCATTTATTAAATGCCATTCAAGGGAAAGTGCAAACATTTGTGACAACAACAAGCGTAGATGGAATTGATCACAAAACCTTGAAGGAAGCGGCTATCTATCGTGTATCTTCCGGACAATTAATATAAATTGTTTTTTTGAAACAGATCATGATCCATATGAAGGATTTTAAAATTTGCAGCTTGATTTTTTGCCATGCGCAGATCGTGTCATTACTTTGAAAAAGCGGATCAATCTATTTAGATTTTTTTGTAGATAAAAGATTTTTTTATTTAGTCAGTCGATTTTATGTTTATAAAAGTGTAGGTGATCATTGTGGCGATGGAACAAAATCATGAGGAACAAACAACATATGATGAAAACCAGATTCAAGTGCTGGAAGGGTTGGAAGCTGTTCGAAAAAGACCTGGGATGTATATTGGATCTACCAGTTCTAAGGGTCTTCATCATCTCGTTTGGGAAATTGTCGATAATAGTATAGATGAGGCTTTAGCGGGTTTTTGTACAGAAATTAATGTGACGATCGAACAAGACAATAGTATAACAGTAAAAGATAACGGGCGAGGAATACCCGTCGGAATACATGAGAAAATGGGAAGACCAGCCGTTGAAGTCATCATGACTGTCCTTCATGCAGGAGGAAAATTCGGAGGCGGAGGCTATAAAGTTTCCGGTGGACTCCACGGTGTAGGAGCTTCAGTTGTGAATGCACTGTCAACTGAACTGGAGGTTTTTGTTCATCGCGATGGAAATATTTACTACCAGAAATATCGCCGAGGTGTGCCTTGTGAAGATTTGAAAATTGTTGGAAAAACTGAAACGACGGGAACCATTGTGCATTTCAAGCCTGATCCTGAAATTTTTAAAGAAACAACTGAATATGATTATGATACGTTGGCGTCGCGGTTGCGAGAACTTGCTTTTTTAAACCGTGGAATCAAGATTACATTAGAAGATAAGCGGGACGAAAAAGGACGGCAAAATTCATATTACTATGAGGGCGGTATCATCTCCTATGTAAAGCATCTCAACCGTACAAAAGAGGTTCTTCATGAAGAACCGATTTATATTGAAGGAGATAAAGATGGAATAAAAATAGAAATCGCTCTTCAATACAATGATGGATATACAAGTAATATTTACTCTTTTGCTAATAATATTCACACATATGAGGGTGGCACTCACGAATCCGGCTTTAAAACTGCCTTAACTCGAGTTATTAATGATTACGCTAGAAAAACAGGAGCTATTAAAGAAAACGATCAAAATTTATCAGGAGAAGATGTTCGTGAGGGGTTAACCGCGATCATTTCTGTCAAACATCCTAATCCCCAATTTGAGGGACAAACGAAAACAAAGCTTGGAAATTCCGAAGTAAGAACAATTACGGATTCCATTTTCTCGGAAATGTTTGAAACGTTTCTTTTCGAACATCCGCAAACAGCCAAAAAAATTGTGGAAAAAGGTTTGATGGCGGCAAGAGCCCGTTTAGCTGCCAAAAAAGCAAGGGAATTAACGAGAAGAAAAAGCGCATTAGATGTTTCGAATTTGCCTGGAAAATTAGCAGATTGTTCGTCAAAAGATCCATCCATCTCAGAATTGTTTGTTGTTGAGGGTGATTCTGCCGGTGGTTCTGCTAAGCAGGGCCGGGACAGACATTTCCAAGCTATTTTGCCGTTGAGAGGAAAAATTTTAAATGTTGAGAAAGCACGTCTTGACAAAATATTATCCAACAATGAAGTGCGTGCCATAATCACAGCCATTGGAACAGGGATTGGCGAAGATTTCGATGTTTCGAAAGCGAGATACCATAAAGTTGTGATTATGACGGATGCCGATGTGGACGGAGCGCATATTCGTACATTGCTGCTTACCTTTTTCTATCGGTACATGAGAGGAATTATCGAAAAAGGATATGTTTATATTGCGCAGCCTCCTTTATATAGAATTCAACAAGGGAAAAGGGTTGAATATGCGTACAATGATCGGCAGCTCGATAAAATTTTGTCCAATCTTCCAAGCCAACCGAAGCCAAGCATTCAACGCTACAAAGGACTTGGAGAAATGAATGCTGAGCAGCTTTGGGAAACAACAATGAATCCATCAACTAGAACGCTGCTTCAAGTAACATTGCAGGATGCGATTGATGCGGATGAAACGTTTGAAATTTTAATGGGAGACAAAGTGGAGCCTCGCCGCCAGTTTATTGAAGAAAACGCCCGTTATGTAAAAAATTTGGATATTTAATCGATTTGTTCACCCCATTCTCATTTTGTTTTTCTCCATAAAGTGAGGTTTGGGAATTGATTTTTACGGAGGTAATAAAAAATGGCTGAAAACAAAGAATCGCAAATACAGGAAGTCAATATAAGCCAAGAAATGCGTTCATCCTTCCTTGATTATGCGATGAGCGTCATCGTGTCGCGCGCCTTGCCTGATGTCCGTGACGGACTTAAGCCTGTTCACCGGAGAATTCTTTATGCCATGCATGACCTTGGCATGACTCCGGATAAACCGCATAAAAAATCTGCAAGGATTGTAGGAGATGTGATCGGTAAGTACCATCCACACGGAGATTCAGCTGTTTACGAGACGATGGTGAGAATGGCCCAGGATTTTAACTATCGCTATATGCTGGTGGATGGCCACGGAAACTTTGGATCCGTTGATGGAGATGCCGCAGCTGCGATGCGTTATACAGAGGCGAGAATGTCAAAAATTTCAATGGAGCTTTTGCGAGATATTAATAAAGACACCATTGATTATCAAGATAATTATGACGGATCTGAAAAGGAGCCTGTCGTTCTCCCTTCCCGTTTCCCTCACTTGCTCGTAAATGGCGCATCCGGAATTGCAGTAGGAATGGCGACCAACATTCCTCCTCATCAAATCGGTGAAGTGATCGACGGTGTTCTGGCATTAAGTAAAAATCCAGACATCACAATTGCAGAACTAATGGAAATCATTCCTGGACCTGACTTCCCAACGGCAGGACAAATAATGGGGAAAAGCGGCATTCGAAAAGCTTATGAGACCGGACGAGGATCAATCACGATCCGGGCGAAAGTTGAAATTGAAGAAAGAGAAAACGGAAAACAGGCAATTATAGTGACTGAGATTCCGTACCAAGTGAATAAAGCAAAACTCATTGAAAAAATCGCAGAGCTTGTCCGTGAGAAAAAAATTGACGGGATCTCCGATTTAAGAGATGAATCTGATAGAAAAGGTATGCGCATTGTCATCGAAGTTAGGAGAGATGCAAATGTCAACGTGCTTTTGAATAATTTATATAAGCAGACGGCATTGCAAACAAGCTTTGGAATTAATATGCTTGCTTTAGTAGACGGAGAACCGAAAGTATTAAATTTAAAACAAATTTTAGAGCATTATTTAGATCATCAAAAAGTCGTTATTAGAAGACGTACTGCTTTTGAATTAAGAAAGGCTGAAGCGCGAGCGCATATTTTGGAAGGGTTAAGAATTGCATTAGATCATATCGATGAAGTGATTAACCTGATTCGAAGCTCCAAAACAACAGATATTGCCCGCGAAGGATTAATGGAAAAATTCAGCTTAACGGAAAAGCAAGCACAGGCAATCTTGGATATGCGGCTGCAGCGTCTGACAGGCCTTGAACGAGAAAAAATAGAAGAGGAATATAATGAGCTGGTAAAGCTAATTGAAGAGTTAAAAGGTATATTAGCCAGCGAAGAAAAGGTTTTAGACATTATTCGTGAGGAATTAGAAGAAATAAAAGAGCGTTTTAATGATGAGCGCCGTACAGAAATAATTGCAACTGGTTTAGAAGCTTTTGAAGACGAAGATTTGATTCCAAAAGAGAATATTGTCATTACGCTTACCCATAAAGGCTATATTAAGCGTCTCCCTGTTTCTACTTACCGCAGCCAAAAGCGTGGCGGAAGAGGAATTCAAGGAATGGGAACTAATGCTGACGACTTTGTTGAGCATCTTTTAACAACGTGCACACATGATACTATTTTATTTTTTACAAATAAAGGAAAAGTTTATCGAGCAAAAGGATATGAAATTCCTGAATTTGGACGAACAGCTAAAGGGCTTCCGATCATTAATTTATTGGAAATTGACCAAGATGAATGGATCAATGCCATTATCCCTGTTTCAGGATTTGTTGATGATTGGTTTTTATTTTTTGCAACAAAAGAAGGGATATGTAAACGATCACCGCTTTCTCAATTTTCCCATATTCGTAACAGCGGCTTAATTGCGCTGCACCTACGGGAAGGGGACGAGCTTATTTCCGTACATTTGACAGATGGTACAAAAGATATTGTGATTGGAACAAAAAATGGAATGTTAATTCGTTTTCATGAACAAGATGTCCGGTCAATGGGCCGCACTGCTACGGGCGTGAAGGGAATTACCTTGGAAAAAAATGATGAAGTTGTCGGCATGGAAGTATTGGATCCAGGTGTTGATGTATTAGTCGTAACTGAAAATGGGTACGGAAAACGTACGCATGAAAGCGAGTACCGAATCCAAACCCGGGGCGGCAAAGGTTTAAAAACATGCAACATTACCCCTAAAAATGGATCGGTAGTTTCGGTAAAAGCTGTTCGCGGCGACGAAGATTTAATGATCATTACTGGAAACGGCGTTCTGATTCGCATGGATGTCAATGATATTTCTTCAATGGGACGTAATACAGTCGGTGTAAAGCTTATTAAACTTGATGAAAATGAACATGTTTCAACGGTTGCGCTCGTTGAAAAAGAAGAGCAAGAGGAACAGCAGGAAGAAGAATAAAAAGTGCTCTTTTTTGAAGGGTGATATCTGTTGAAACATATTCTGCCAACGGAAGGAAAAAGTACTAATTTTAGGTCTACCACAGCTTTTAAAGCTGTGGTATTGTTAATTTATGGAGATCAAACGAATATTTCCTGATCTTTATCCTGTGAAAAAAAGGTATTTTTCGTTTTTAGGTTTATTTACGTTCCTAAATGAGTGGGTGCCAATTGATTTTTATTTAAAGGGGGGGGGTTCATTTGCGGATTCATGTCAAAAAATTGAAGCCGGGATTTGTCTTAGCAGAAGATGTTTATTCTTTGTCACCAAAACCAATTGCGAAAAAAGGCACTGTTATTAATGAGGAACATATTGAATTTTTTCGTGCATTTTTAATTAAAGAAGTTCAAGTCCGGACTTCTACTACTACAGGAGTAAAAGAAGCGAAAGAGGATATTTCCACTGATCAACCTCAAAAAAATGAGGCTGACGTTCAAAAAACGGAAAGTTCATCAAAAACTGCTTTTGAAGAAATTTTTGTACATTCAGTAGAACAGCTCCAAAAGTATTTTTTATCTTGGCAGTCGGGTGCTTCAGTAGATATTTATAAAATTAGAACATTACTCCTCCCAGTATTAAAAGCTGGGTTTGATCAACCAAGCAAAATAATGGAGACTTATACAACATGTGATGCAAAAAATTATATTTGCCATCATTCTGTTTCTGTCTCTTTATTAAGCGCTTTAATTGCAAAAAAAATGGGATTTTTAACTGGTGAAGTAAATCAAATTGCTCTTGCAGGTCTGTTAAGTGATTGTGGGATGGCAAAAATTACGCCGGCAATTTTAACAAAAAAAGAAGCGCTGACAGAAAAAGAGTTCCTCGAGGTTAGAGAACATCCTATTCACAGCTATAAATTATTAAAAGATTTACCAGCTTTAACAGAAGGTGCGAAAGTTGCAGTCTTGCAGCATCATGAACGATTTGATGGATCAGGTTATCCTTTAGGAATTAAAGGCGTTCAAATTCATCCTTTTGCCAAAATCATTTCGTTTGCAGACGCATATCAAGCAATGATTTCTCCTCGTCCATATCGCAATGGACAATCGCCTTTTCACGTATTGGATCAAATAGAAAAAGACCAATTTGGAAAATTTGATTTATCGGTTGTTCAAGCTTTCAAAAAAATATTTATAAAAGATATGGTAGGACGAACAGTAAAGCTTTCTAATGGAGCTTATGGGAAAATCGTTTTTATAAATGAAAAATTGGTTACAAAGCCGATGGTACAAGCAGAAGATTCCGATCAAATTATATCTTTGGAAAAGAGCAAGGATTTGTCGATTATAAAGGTTTTTTAGTTTTTTCGAAGATATAAAATAATGCTTGTCAAAAACGATTGAAACTGCTATAATCACTGAAGTCAGCAATTAAAATAAAAAAAGTGTTGACAACCATAAAGTATGATTTTATAATGTAAAAGTCGCTGTTTTTGATATATGATCTTTGAAAACTGAACAAAACGAAAAGCGTGCCTGTTGATTCTGACAAGAGCATTTGGTGACAAACTTTTTTTGGAGAGTTTGATCCTGGCTCAGGACGAACGCTGGCGGCGTGCCTAATACATGCAAGTCGAGCGGACCGAAGGGAGCTTGCTCCTTTAGGTTAGCGGCGGACGGGTGAGTAACACGTGGGCAACCTGCCCTGCAGACTGGGATAACTTCGGGAAACCGGAGCTAATACCGGATAACACCGAAAACCGCATGGTTTTCGGTTGAAAGGCGGCTTTTAGCTGTCACTGCAGGATGGGCCCGCGGCGCATTAGCTAGTTGGTGAGGTAACGGCTCACCAAGGCGACGATGCGTAGCCGACCTGAGAGGGTGACCGGCCACACTGGGACTGAGACACGGCCCAGACTCCTACGGGAGGCAGCAGTAGGGAATCTTCCGCAATGGACGAAAGTCTGACGGAGCAACGCCGCGTGAGCGAAGAAGGTCTTCGGATCGTAAAGCTCTGTTGTCAGGGAAGAACAAGTGCCGTTCGAACAGGGCGGTACCTTGACGGTACCTGACGAGGAAGCCACGGCTAACTACGTGCCAGCAGCCGCGGTAATACGTAGGTGGCAAGCGTTGTCCGGAATTATTGGGCGTAAAGCGCGCGCAGGCGGTTCCTTAAGTCTGATGTGAAATCTCGCGGCTCAACCGCGAGCGGCCATTGGAAACTGGGGAACTTGAGTGCAGGAGAGGGGAGCGGAATTCCACGTGTAGCGGTGAAATGCGTAGAGATGTGGAGGAACACCAGTGGCGAAGGCGGCTCTCTGGCCTGTAACTGACGCTGAGGCGCGAAAGCGTGGGGAGCGAACAGGATTAGATACCCTGGTAGTCCACGCCGTAAACGATGAGTGCTAAGTGTTAGAGGGTATCCACCCTTTAGTGCTGCAGCAAACGCATTAAGCACTCCGCCTGGGGAGTACGGCCGCAAGGCTGAAACTCAAAGGAATTGACGGGGACCCGCACAAGCGGTGGAGCATGTGGTTTAATTCGAAGCAACGCGAAGAACCTTACCAGGTCTTGACATCCCCTGACAACCCTAGAGATAGGGCGTTCCCCTTTCGGGGACAGGGTGACAGGTGGTGCATGGTTGTCGTCAGCTCGTGTCGTGAGATGTTGGGTTAAGTCCCGCAACGAGCGCAACCCTTGACCTTAGTTGCCAGCATTCAGTTGGGCACTCTAAGGTGACTGCCGGCTAAAAGTCGGAGGAAGGTGGGGATGACGTCAAATCATCATGCCCCTTATGACCTGGGCTACACACGTGCTACAATGGGTGGTACAAAGGGCAGCGAAACCGCGAGGTGGAGCGAATCCCAAAAAACCACTCTCAGTTCGGATTGCAGGCTGCAACTCGCCTGCATGAAGCCGGAATCGCTAGTAATCGCGGATCAGCATGCCGCGGTGAATACGTTCCCGGGTCTTGTACACACCGCCCGTCACACCACGAGAGTTTGTAACACCCGAAGTCGGTGGGGTAACCCTTACGGGAGCCAGCCGCCGAAGGTGGGACAAATGATTGGGGTGAAGTCGTAACAAGGTAGCCGTATCGGAAGGTGCGGCTGGATCACCTCCTTTCTAAGGATATATACATTGAAATAGGGTACGCTTTTCCGTTTTGTTTAGTTTTGAAGGATCACATCCTTCCCCGTTTGCTGGTGAATTCGCAAAGTCGATTTCCCAGCGAATAGAAGCTGAATAAAAAAATACAGGATGGGCCTGTAGCTCAGCCGGTTAGAGCGCACGCCTGATAAGCGTGAGGTCGGTGGTTCAAGTCCACTCAGGCCCACCATAAATAAGACCATCCTGGGGCCTTAGCTCAGCTGGGAGAGCGCCTGCTTTGCACGCAGGAGGTCAGCGGTTCGATCCCGCTAGGCTCCACCATAAGTTTGATGAATATTGGAAGCATTGCTCCTATGCGAGAGCCCATTCGAAGGATCGGATGTTCGGCTCGAAGCAACTTAAGCAGCAAGGGAGCTCATTGAAAGAAAAAGCATTGTTCTTTGAAAACTGGATAACGGAAAGACATTCACGAATAGATCGCTCATGTTAGGAAGAAACGGTTAAGTTAGAAAGGGCGCACGGTGGATGCCTTGGCACTAGGAGCCGATGAAGGACGGGACAAACACCGAAATGCTTCGGGGAGCTGTAAGTAAGCGTCGATCCGGAGATGTCCGAATGGGGGAACCCACTGCCCGTAATGGGGCAGTATCCATACCTGAATCCATAGGGTATGGAGGGCAACCCGGGGAACTGAAACATCTAAGTACCCGGAGGAAGAGAAAGCAACAGCGATTCCCTGAGTAGCGGCGAGCGAAACGGGAACAGCCCAAACCAAGAGGCGTGCCTCTTGGGGTTGTAGGACACTCGATTAAGGAGTGACAAAGGAACGGGGTAGACGAAGAGGTCTGGAAAGGCCCGTCAGAGAAGGTAACAACCCTGTA
>NZ_CP150189.1:17500-32500 GCF_037965815.1 Aeribacillus sp. FSL K6-2833
GATATTGTAAAAGCATTGGCTGCAGGTGGACATGCCGTCATGTTAGGAAGTTTGCTTGCAGGTACATCTGAAAGCCCGGGAGAAACAGAAATTTACCAAGGGCGTCGATTTAAAGTATATCGCGGCATGGGTTCAGTTGCAGCGATGGAAAAAGGTAGCAAAGACCGTTATTTCCAAGAAGACAACAAAAAATTTGTTCCAGAAGGAATTGAAGGCCGCATCCCATATAAAGGACCGTTGGCAGAGACAATTTACCAACTTGTCGGCGGTGTGAGATCAGGTATGGGATATTGCGGAGCAAAAAATTTATATGAGCTCCGTGAGCATTCACAATTTATCCGGATGACTGGTGCAGGATTAAGAGAAAGCCATCCGCATGATGTTCAAATTACAAAAGAGGCCCCTAATTATTCCATTTCTTAACAACTGACAGTTCAATAGTCTTATTTAAAAAATTACGACTTTTAGACAGAGTAGAGACTCTGTCTATTTTTTTTATAAGATGTATGTTAAAATCAATTTTGTTGTGTTAACTATTAATTATTTTTTTAAATAGATATTTTCAAATAAATGGAGGTAATCATGGTGCACTTCACGAAAAAATTCATCTCGGCTCTCGTCATCACGTTTTTATTGATGACGGCATTTTCCCCTTTGTCTCCCAAAATAAATGCTGAAGAAAATGACCCATTGGGCATCAATGCCTCTGCAGCCATTGCCGTTGAAGCCTCTACAGGGAAAATTGTGTACGGAAAAAATATTGATAAAACTCTTGGAGTTGCAAGTATGACAAAAATGATGACTGAATACTTGCTGCTGGAAGCGATCCATGAAAAGAAAGTTTCTTGGGATCAAACATATCGTCCAAGTGATTATGTTTACAAAATTTCCCAAAATCGCAGTTTATCCAATGTCCCTTTAAGAAAAGATGGAAGTTATACAATAAAAGAGTTATATGAAGCAATGGCCATTTATTCTGCAAATGGTGCGGCGATTGCAGTGGCAGAAGTGATCGGTGGATCGGAAACAAATTTTGTGAAAATGATGAATGAAAAAGCGAAAGAACTAGGCTTGAAGCATACGAAGTTTGTAAATGCGACAGGTTTAAACAATAGAGACTTAATGGGGATGCATCCGGAAGGAACAGGTGAGGAAGAAGAAAATGTAATGTCTGCGAGAGACGTTGCCAGCCTTGCGTACCATCTTTTAAAGGAGTATCCTGAGATTTTAGAAACGGCCAAAATTACGAGAAAAGCTTTTCGAGAAGGTACGGATGATGAGATTAAAATGGAAAACTGGAACTGGATGCTGCCTGGATTAGTTTATGGTACAGAAGGTGTAGACGGGTTAAAAACAGGATATACCGATTTTGCGGGCTCCTGCTTTACGGGAACAGCCGAACGGAACGGAATGCGAATCATCACAGTTGTTATGAATGCGAAAGGTAAAGGGAGCAACAATTACGTACATCGTTTTAGTGAAACTAGAAAACTAATGGACTATGTTTTCAGCAATTTTTCCATTGAGGAATTATTTCCTGCGCAATATCAAATAAAAAATAAATCAACTGTATCTGTTGTAAAAGGAAAAGAGAAAAAAGTAGAAATAGAAACAAAAGATTCTTTAAAGCTCCCTATTAAACGTGGGGAAAAAGACCAGTATGAGCCGAAATATGTTTTAGATAAAAAGCTTTTAACTGCGAACGGAGAGCTGACTGCACCAATTAAAAAGGGCGCCAAGGTCGGGTATATGTCCGTAGAATATAAAGGGAACAGCCAGGATTACGGATTTGTAACAGGTGAATCCGAAGCGAAAGTTGATGTAGTGACAAAAACAAAAGTCGAAAAAGCTAACTGGTTTGTATTATCAATGAGAGGCATTGGTAGTTTTTTTGGTGATGTATGGAACGGAGCAGCAAACATGGTAAAAAGCTGGTTTTAATGCATAACTCCTAACATTTTGTTGGGGGTTTTTACTATATTTAAAATAAAAGAAATCCTTGAAATTTGATAGGAATTTTATAAAAATTAGGATAAAATAGACGTATGCATTTGAATGTATCATTAAGGAGGAACTATAGAAATGGCAATTACAGGTACTGATCGAGTAAAAAGGGGAATGGCCGAAATGCAAAAAGGCGGCGTCATCATGGATGTGGTCAATGCAGAACAGGCCAAAATTGCTGAAGAAGCAGGTGCGGTTGCCGTCATGGCGCTGGAAAGAGTTCCTGCTGACATTCGTGCGGCAGGCGGGGTTGCCCGCATGGCTGATCCGACGATTATTGAAGAGGTCATGAACGCGGTTACGATTCCAGTAATGGCAAAATGCCGTATTGGACATATTGTAGAAGCTCGAGTATTAGAAGCGCTCGGTGTTGATTATATTGATGAAAGTGAAGTGTTGACACCGGCTGATGAAGAGTTTCATATAAATAAGCGGGAATTTACGGTTCCATTTGTTTGTGGCTGCCGTGATTTAGGAGAAGCAGCTCGCCGAATTGGAGAAGGTGCTTCCATGCTCAGAACGAAGGGCGAACCGGGAACTGGCAACATTGTAGAAGCAGTTCGTCACATGCGGAAAGTGAATGCACAGGTTCGGAAAATTGTCGGCATGAGCGAAGATGAGCTAATGACGGAAGCAAAAAATTTAGGAGCCCCGTATGAAGTGCTGCTACAAATTAAAAAGGAAGGACGACTCCCTGTCGTGAATTTTGCTGCTGGCGGCGTTGCAACACCTGCTGACGCAGCGTTGATGATGCAGCTTGGTGCAGATGGTGTGTTTGTCGGCTCAGGTATTTTTAAATCTGAAAATCCAGGAAAGTATGCCCGGGCAATTGTGGAAGCGACCACACACTATGAGGATTATGAATTAATCGCTCATTTATCGAAAGATCTTGGAACTGCGATGAAAGGGATCGATATTTCTTCATTGCTTCCGGAACATCGTATGCAAGAACGTGGTTGGTAAAGGAGAATACAAAATGAAAGTAGGAGTTTTGGCACTCCAAGGTGCTGTGAGGGAGCATATTCAGTCAATCGAAGCTTGTGGTGCAGAAGGCGTAAAAATTAAAAAATCCGAACAATTGCAAAATATCGATGGACTTATTTTACCAGGCGGCGAAAGCACGACAATGAGAAGATTGATTGAAAAGTATGGGTTGATGGACCCTTTGAAAGAATTTATAAAGGGAGGAAAACCTGTTTTCGGTACATGTGCTGGTCTTATTTTGCTGGCGAAGCAAATTGTTGGACAAGATGAGCCGCACCTTGGTGTATTGGATGTGGTCGTTGAACGGAATTCTTTCGGCCGCCAGCGTGAAAGTTTTGAAGCGGAATTAACCATTGCAGGAGTTGGGGACGATTTTATAGGTGTGTTTATTCGCGCTCCGCATATTGTAGAAGCAGGAGAAAATGTTGAAATTTTAGCAAAACATGAGGATCGAATTGTTGCTGTTCGACAAGGCCACATTCTTGGATGTTCATTCCATCCGGAATTGACGGATGATCATCGATTTGTGCAATATTTTTTAAATATGGTGAAGGAATCAAACGAGAAAGTTCATGCATAAAAAAGTTGAACAAACCCTAAACTTATAGTAAATTTATGAATATAAATAGATGCAAAGCAATGAGAGGAACTAGTAGCAAGTTGTTTTTCTTAAGAGAGCTGGTGGTTGGTGGAAACCAGTGAAAAACGCTTGTGAATCCGTCCTTGAGTGAAATGCTGAATGCAAGTTTTTGTTAGTAAGCATTTACGGCAAAAACCGTTACCTTTGTAAGTGGAAGGCTGATGCCTTCAAGCAGGGTGGCAACGCGGGTATACTCTCGTCCCTTTTTGGACGGGAGTTTTTATTTTGAATATAAAAGCGAAAGGAGTGTCCATGATGCTTGATATGAAATTTTTACGGTCAAATTTTGAAGAAATAAAAAAGAAGCTTGAACACCGTGGAGAGGATTTAACTGATTTTGATCAATTTGTTGACTTGGATAAAAAGCGTCGTGAACTAATTGTTACGACGGAAGAATTAAAAAGCAAAAGAAATGAAGTATCTTCTAAAATCGCCGAATTGAAAAGAGAAAAGAAAGACACAGATCATTTAATTCAAGAAATGCGTCAAGTAGGAGAACGCATCAAAACACTTGATGAGGAATTAAAAGAGATTGAAGAAAAGTTAGAAACCTTGATTTTGTCGATTCCAAACATTCCGCATGAGAGCGTTCCAGTCGGCGATTCAGAGGAAGATAATGTAGAAGTCCGCAAATGGGGAGAAATCCCGACCTTTCGTTTTGAACCAAAACCTCATTGGGAAATTGCCGACCAATTAGGAATTCTCGATTTTGAAAGAGCCGGCAAGGTGACCGGCAGCCGCTTTGTATTTTATAAAGGTTTGGGCGCAAGATTAGAAAGGGCGCTTATCAGTTTTATGATAGATTTGCACGTTGAAGAACATGGCTATGAGGAAGTTTTGCCTCCGTATATAGTGAACCGTACAAGCATGATCGGAACAGGACAGCTTCCGAAGTTTGAGGAAGACGCTTTTAAAATTCAAGGTGAGGATTATTTCTTAATACCAACAGCGGAAGTTCCTGTCACAAATTTGCACCGTGATGAAATTTTACAGGAGAAGCAGCTTCCAATCAATTATGTAGCGTACAGCGCTTGCTTCCGTTCTGAGGCAGGGGCGGCCGGAAGAGATACGCGCGGCCTTATTCGCCAGCATCAATTTAACAAAGTGGAGCTTGTGAAAATTGTAAAGCCTGAAGATTCTTATGAGGAATTAGAAAAATTAACAAGTCATGCTGAAAACGTATTGAAGCTGTTAGGACTTCCATATCGAGTTATGAGCATGTGTACAGCTGATTTAGGCTTTACGGCAGCAAAAAAATATGATCTTGAAGTATGGCTTCCAAGCTATCAAACATATCGTGAAATTTCTTCTTGCAGCAACTTTGAAGCGTTTCAGGCTCGCCGGGCGAATATACGGTTCCGACGGGATCCGAAAGCAAAGCCTGAGCATGTGCATACGTTAAATGGTTCTGGGCTTGCAATAGGTCGTACAGTAGCAGCCATTTTGGAAAATTACCAGCAAGAAGACGGATCTGTCGTCATTCCGGAAGTGCTGCGTCCATATATGGGAAATAAAACAGTAATTAGTAAAAAGTAATTCTTACTGAATAGAAAAAATGAAAGGGGGTAGGAGGGGTTCTTCCATATCCCCCTTTTATGTACAAATGTATTTTATATAGGCTGCCGTTGTATCATTTGTTTGGCAATTGTTCTTCCTATTTCAATGGATGCTGTCGCTGCAGGAGATGGAGCGTTCAGCACATGAATGGACCGTTTCGTTGGTACAATATAAAAATCATCGATTAAAGCCCCGTCTTTACTTAAAGCTTGAGCTCGGACACCAGATGGTCCAGGCAGCAAATCTTCTTCTGTAATATCGGGCATGAGTTTTTGAACATTTTCGACAAACTTTTTCTTTGACATCGATCGAATCATTTCTTCGAGTCCTTCTTTCATATATTGACCTGCTAATTTCCAAAAACCGGGGAACGTTAATACTTCAAACAAATCTTTCATATTTGCGTCGCTTTTTTTATACCCTTCTCTTTTCAAGCTTAAAACAGCATTTGGACCTATATCTATAGATCCGTCAATCATTCTAGTAAAGTGAACGCCTAAAAATGGAAAATTAGGATTTGGTACAGGATAGATTAAGTTTTTAACTAAATATGATTTTTGCGGATTTAACATATAATATTCTCCACGGAATGGAACAATTTTCACATCCGTATACAGATTTGCTATTTTAGCAATACGATCGCTGTTAAGTCCTGCACAATTTATAAAAAATCGGCTTTGAAAGGTTTTGTTTGCTGTTTCAACGATAACTTCTTGTTTTTTTTCATGAATCACTTCTACTTTTTCGTTTAAAAAGATCTCCCCGCCCTTTTCGAGGATTAAATCTACCATCCGTTCACTAACAAGACGGAAATTTACAATACCTGTTGATGGAACATGAATGGCTTCTATTCCATTCACATAAGGTTCAAATTCATGAAGCTCCTCCTTTGAAATTTTCCGGATATTGAGGCCGTTTTTTAATCCGCGTTGGAACAGCTTCTCAAGCTCCTCCCGCTCATGTTCATCGCTGGCAACGATTACTTTGCCGCAGACTTCATAAGGGATATCGTATTTTTGGCAAAACATGATCATTGCCTGATTACCTTTTTTCGCAAGCTGCGCCTTATAGCTCCCGGGCTTGTAATATATACCGGAATGGATCACCCCGCTGTTATGACCCGTTTGATGGGAGGCAACTTTATTTTCTTTTTCGATTATTGCCACTTTTGCGTTTGGGTGTTGTTCATATATTGCCAATGCAGTGGATAAGCCGACTATTCCTCCGCCGACAATTACATAATCATACATATTTTTCTCCGTCCTCCTCTAGTCATCCGCAAGCTTCTCACTCTGATTTTTTAAGGGATTTACGTTTTGCACTAGGCTTCAGTTGTTTTTATACATGCTGTTTTAAAAGCGCGGCAAATCAATGCAAAGATAGCAGCCGATTGCGGGGAAAAGATGCCCTTGTTCATGTCCAAAAAAAACTAGTGTCCATTTGTGAGCGCTTTAAATTAACTTGCAATACAAGTTTATAACATGATGAATGAAATACAATCAATTTTTTCGAATTTTTTAATTTTTTCTATTTAAAAAAATAAGCTTCTTTGTAAAGAAGCGTTTAAGTAAAAAAATTATTTGATAACTTTTATGAGTTTATTGACATACATTTTATACTGTGCTATATTAGTCCATGTCATATGGAGGAGTACCCAAGTCTGGCTGAAGGGGTCGGTCTTGAAAACCGAGAGGCGGGTCAAACCGCGCGGGGGTTCGAATCCCTCCTCCTCCGCCATTATTTACCGAGTGCGCATAAATTGGAGATTGGCTAAATTCGTTACGGGCTGTAACGAATTTTTTATTTTTTAAAACAAAATGGCTAATCCTCATGGAAAACAAAAATCATCGATATAAACGTTAAAGGGGCGTCTATAAGCTGAAAAGCAACTTATTAGGCACCTCTTTTATTTTTTTGAAAAACAAAACAGAAAATCCTCATATTTAAGATCATTTGATCAATAGTTGTTTATAAAGAAGTATTTATTTTTTTACGACTTGAAAATTATCGATAATCAACAGCCAATTTTGCGGAAACGAAATTCCGAGTTTCCAATAGCTTACACCCCGCAAATGCAGCTCTTTTACAAGATTGAATTTGGCTTGTATGGAACGGGCATCTTCAAACCAAACTTCATGAACCTTTTGGTTTTCATCCGTATATCGAAAAGTAGGGGCTTGGGCTTCTTCATCAAATTTGATTTCTGCATTGTATTTTGATGCAAGCTGAATCGCCTGCTGCGGACTTATCGCTTTTGCGTAAGGCCCGCCTTGCACAAAGGGAAGAGTCCAGTCATAACCGTATAAATTTTGTCCCATCATAATTTTCTGTGGAGGAATCTCCGTAACGGCATATTCGAGTACATCACGGACTGGGCCGATAGGAGAAACAGCCATTGGCGGTCCGCCGCTGTACCCCCATTCATATGTCATAATGACGACCCAATCCACAATTTCTCCATGTGCTTTATAGTCGTGGGCCTCGTACCATTGTCCTTTTTGCTCTGCGCTTGTTTTAGGGGCTAATGCAGAGGAAATGAACCACCCTTCACTGTAAATCCTGTCTCTCGCCCTTCGCAAAAATTGATTATAGGCTTCCCGGTCGGCAGGAAACAAATATTCAAAATCAAAGTGAATATCTCGAAACTGATATTTTTTTGCTGTGGCAACAATATTATTTAAAAATTTAGTTTGTACATCATCGTCTGTCAGCAATATATGCCCTAACTCTGCACTAAATTGATTGTTCTCCAAATTTGTGACAGCCATTGAAAACACTAAATTTTGTTCATTAGCAATAGTTTGCAAGTTCCCAATCGGTGGTTCTTTTAAAGAACCGTCTCGTTGTGCTTGAAAGCTAAAATGGGTAAGGTAGGTTAAATAAGGGGCAGTCTCTCTTGCGCTGTCTTCGAGATTTTGGCTGACTTGAGCACCAAGCGGTTCTAAATATACATTAAATTCTGCTTGCCGTTTAGGCCGCTCTGGGATATATAATCGAAGGCCAATAGGCAATAATTGATTTATATTCAGTCCATTTACTGCTGCAAGCTCAAATACAGACGTACCAAATTTTCTTGAAATGCTCCAAAGGCTGTCTCCCCGTTGAACGGTGTAAAATTGTCCGATGATTGGAATAACAATTGCTTGACCTACAACAAGCTGATCAGGATTAGGAATTTCATTTGCTTCAACGATGGCTGTTATAGATGTTCCATATGTTTGTGCAATGGAATAAAGCGTTTGCCCAGATTGAACAACATGAATTAGCAAAATCATGACCTCCTGTAAAAACTGTTTGTAAATTTTATGTTTTCATCGCAGAAAACATGCTTTTGGAAAAGGTTGAAAGGAACCCGCACTTTTTTTAAGATGAAATTATATCGATAGGATGAGGAGCAAAAAATGACAAAAGACGAATATTATATGACTTTAGCAATTGAAGAGGCGAAGAAGGCGGAAAAGATTGGCGAGGTTCCGATTGGTGCTGTGCTTGTTGTAGATGATGTAGTGGTTGCAAAAGCTCATAATTTGAGGGAAACCGAGCAGAGGTCAATCGCTCATGCGGAAATATTGGCAATTGATGAGGCGTGCAGGAAGCTTCGAACGTGGAGACTCGAGAACTCGACGCTATATGTGACGCTTGAGCCATGTCCAATGTGTGCAGGAGCGATTGTAATGTCAAGAATTGAACGTGTAGTTTTCGGCGCTTTCGATCCGAAGGCTGGTTGTGCAGGAACGTTAATGAATTTATTAAATGAACCTCGTTTCAATCATCAAACAGAAGTAATTTCAGGCGTGAAGCAGGAGCAATGCAGTGAAATGTTAACCTGTTTTTTTCAAAAGCTTCGGGAAGAGAAAAAACGGTTGAAAATGAAAAATAAAAACAATTGAATTTTTTAACATATTGGGAAGCGTTGCATTTTCTCGAAAAAACATATATACTAAATTTGCGTCCTTAAACGGCGCAAAGTGAAAATCGGTTTAAACTTTGCCGTGCTAAGCGGGGAGGTAGCGGTGCCCTGTACTCGCAATCCGCTCTAGCGAGGCCGAATTCCTTCTCGAGGTTAGTATATTTTAGGGTCTGCCTCAAGTAAGTGGTGTTGACGTTTGGGTCCTGTGCAATGAGAATCCATGAACCATGTCAGGTCCGGAAGGAAGCAGCATTAAGTGGAAGCTCTCATGTGCCGCAGGGTTGCCTGAACTGAGCTAACTGCTTGAGTAACGCCTAGGGTTGCTAATCGACAGAAGGTGCACGGCAGTTATCATATCAAACAATAAGATCCCCTTATAGTAGGCAGAAAAAGAAAAGTCTGTCAACTATAAGGGGATTTTTTCGATGAGAGAAATATGAACAGCGTATGATGTAAAGCTTAAAAAATGTAATGAGGACATTGGTTAAAAATATGGATTGATGCATGATGGGGAAAACACTTTGATCAGAAAGAAATGAAGAAAATATTAGGAAGACCTTAAAACTCCCCAAGAAGATCTTGAAACAAAAGTGTCCTTAGCGGCTAAAACCATACAGAATACGCCGTCCCATTTCAAGTCTCATTCATACTTTTTCGACGTCCGAATAGATGAAGGATGCATTATGCAATATAACTATCAACGGCTTCAAAAGAGAAACAGCTTAAAGTCCTAATGAATGTCGGTCTCAGGCTGTTTACATGTGCTGTCTATTTAACTGGAGACGCTTTTACAGAGATCGGTTTTATTTTTTTCATAAGTTTTTTATCCTTCTTATGGAAAACTTACATTCGTTTAAACAATCAGGTATAATAAATGAAAGATTACTGTATAAAGGGGAGGGCGTTACTTGAGTTATCAGGCTTTATACCGAGCATGGAGGCCACAGCAGTTTCGTGATGTCGTGGGACAAGAACACGTCACGAAAACATTGCAAAATGCCCTTTTACAAAATAAATTTTCGCATGCTTATCTTTTCACAGGTCCTAGAGGAACAGGTAAAACAAGCGCTGCAAAAATATTTGCGAAAGCGATCAACTGCCAACAAGCACCAATTGCAGAGCCTTGTAATGAGTGTCCTGCATGTAAAGGAATCACGGAAGGATCGATTTCGGACGTTATTGAAATTGATGCAGCTTCTAATAATGGAGTAGATGAAATTCGCGATATTCGCGATAAAGTCAAATTTGCACCTGCGGCGGTCAAATATAAAGTATATATTATTGATGAAGTTCATATGCTTTCAATCGGAGCATTTAATGCTTTATTAAAAACGCTTGAAGAACCTCCAAAACATGTGATTTTTATTTTGGCTACAACTGAACCTCATAAAATTCCGCTTACCATTATTTCGAGATGTCAACGCTTTGATTTCCGGCGTATTTCTGTTCAATCCATCGTACGTCGCATGAAGGAAATTGTGGAAAATCAATCGATCAAGGTTGAAGAGGAAGCGTTAAAGGTTATTGCGAGCTCGGCTGATGGTGGGATGCGAGATGCACTGAGTCTGTTGGACCAAGCCATCTCTTTTAGCGATGATAAAGTCACATTGGAGGATGTATTATTTATAACTGGATCGGTTTCTCATAAGATGCTCGCAAATTTGGTCCGATTTATTTTTGAGAACAATGTTACGGAAGCTTTAAAAACTATCCACGAATGGTTGGATCAAGGGAAAGATCCTTTAAAATTAATTGAAGATCTCATTTATTACTATCGCGACATGTTATTATATAAATCGGCTCCAAACTTAGAGGAAGTAATGGAACGAGTCGCAATAGACGATGCGTTCGTTTCATTGTGCGAACAAATTCCTATTGAACAAATTTATGAGACGATTGAAGTTTTGAACCAAAGCCAGCAGGAGATGAAATGGACGAATCATCCCCGTATTTTTGTAGAAGTAGCGATTGTGAAATTATGTCAAACTGAGCGTGTGCAGCCGCCTTCAGTTCATTATGAAGAACTTCTTAATCGAATACAGGAACTTGAACGCACAATATCTTCATTAGTTCAGCATGGAGTTCAAGAACAGTCGCCAGTTAAACAAGAAGCAAAAGTACAAAAAACAATTCAAAGCGGTTATAAAACGCCTGTTGACCGCATTTATGATATTTTGAGAAATGCTACTCGAAAAGATTTGGATTTAGTGAAAAGCCGATGGGGAGACCTGTTAACAACGCTAAAGCAGCAAAATAAAGTGTCGCATGCAGCCCTTTTAAATGAAAGTGAACCAGTTGCTGCTTGCGAATATGCTTTTGTGCTAAAATTTAAATATGAAATCCATTGTAAAATGGTGGCGGAAAATCAAAATCATGTATTAACAAACCTCCAAACGATTTTACAAGGACTCATTGGACGTCAAATGGAGATGATTGGCGTTCCGGAGAAAGAATGGGGTAAAATAAGGGAGGATTATTTGCGCAATCAACGATCAGACGATGCACATCAACAGGAACATGAAGAAGAAGATCCGCTTATTGCCGAAGCAAAAAAATTAGTTGGCACGGATCTGATTGAAATAAAAGAGTAAATAAATGCTTATGGAGGAGATAATATGATGATGCGTGGCGGTATGGGAAACATGCAAAAAATGATGAAGCAAATGCAAAAAATGCAAAAGGAGATGCAAAAGGCTCAGGAGGAGCTTGCTGAAAAAAAAGTGGAGGGAACTGCTGGCGGCGGTATGGTCACGGTTGTTGCAAACGGACATAAGGAAATTTTAGAAGTGAAAATCAATGAAGATGTTGTAGATCCTGAAGATATTGAAATGCTTCAAGATTTGGTATTGGCAGCAACAAACGATGCTCTTCGCAAAGTGGATGAGTTAACAAGCGAAACGATGGGAAGATTTACTAAAGGTATGAATTTGCCTGGCTTGTTCTAGGAGGATCTATTCGATGCAATATCCAGAACCGATATCAAAACTTATTGATAGCTTTATGAAGCTGCCAGGAATCGGTCCGAAAACGGCCGTTCGTCTGGCCTTTTTTGTTTTAAATATGAAAGAAGAAACAGTATTGGATTTCGCGAAAGCGCTTGTCAATGCAAAACGAAATTTATCATATTGCTCGATTTGCGGTCATATTACAGATGAAGATCCATGTTATCTTTGCAAAGATGAGCGCCGCGACAGAAGCATAATATGTGTGGTTCAAGACCCGAAAGACGTCATTGCAATGGAAAAAATGAAAGAATATAACGGTCTATATCATGTTCTGCATGGCGCCATTTCGCCAATGGACGGGATTGGTCCTGAAGATATTAATATCCCTGATTTGCTAAAACGTCTGCAAAATGATGAAATTCAAGAAGTAATTTTAGCAACAAATCCGAACATTGAGGGAGAAGCGACAGCAATGTATATCTCTCGCCTTTTAAAGCCTACAGGCATAAAAATCACAAGAATTGCTCATGGGCTGCCTGTTGGCGGTGATTTAGAATACGCGGACGAAGTCACACTTTCAAAAGCGCTTGAGGGAAGACGAGAGATTTGAAGAGAAAAGGAGTTTGCCAGACATGTTTATTCGGCGAAAGCAATGGTTGAGAAGAGAATTCGATCAGCTGCTTCTTCAAGATTTAATTGAGCTGAAGGAACATTGGGAGTATCAAAAGCGTTTAGTGGAAAAAAGCTTTGATCCTTCACCTGAGGTGCTTAGCAGTTTAAAATTAGCAGAAGCAAAATATTTATTTCTTTTAAAAGAAGCCAAAAAGAGAAATATCAAGATGGAATAGTAGGTAGAAGGAAGCAGCCACATTCCTGTTTGTTGTTTTCTTAGTTCTAAACAATATGAAATCTTTCATATTGTTAAAGTAAAGCCGAAATAAACAGGAAGGTGGGTTTTATATAATGGAGCCTTATATTATGATCATTTGCATTTTAGGGCTTTTATTCCTTCTGCTTCTTGCCGGTGCTTCTTTGAAACCGGTGAAATGGATAGGGAGTATTTTTATAAAAATTGTGATCGGGGCCTTGCTACTTTTTTTTGTTAATTCTTTTGGGACGAGTTTCGGTCTGCACGTGCCCATTAATATTGTTACATCATCTATTGCTGGTTTATTGGGGCTCCCCGGATTAGCTGCTTTAGTAATTATTAAAATGGTGATTATCCCTTGAAAAACACCTGTATACAGGCGGGTGTTTTTATTTTCAAAAAAAGTGTTGACATTATAAACAATCATGGTAAAATAATATTCGTCGCTAAGATACAAAATAAAAAAACATTGACAAATGAATTTTTGATTGATAAAATAGAAATCCTGATTGATCCTTGAAAACTGAACAAAACGAAAAGCGTGCCTGTTGATTCTGACAAGAGCATTTGGTGACAAACTTTTTTTGGAGAGTTTGATCCTGGCTCAGGACGAACGCTGGCGGCGTGCCTAATACATGCAAGTCGAGCGGACCGAAGGGAGCTTGCTCCTTTAGGTTAGCGGCGGACGGGTGAGTAACACGTGGGCAACCTGCCCTGCAGACTGGGATAACTTCGGGAAACCGGAGCTAATACCGGATAACACCGAAAACCGCATGGTTTTCGGTTGAAAGGCGGCTTTTAGCTGTCACTGCAGGATGGGCCCGCGGCGCATTAGCTAGTTGGTGAGGTAACGGCTCACCAAGGCGACGATGCGTAGCCGACCTGAGAGGGTGACCGGCCACACTGGGACTGAGACACGGCCCAGACTCCTACGGGAGGCAGCAGTAGGGAATCTTCCGCAATGGACGAAAGTCTGACGGAGCAACGCCGCGTGAGCGAAGAAGGTCTTCGGATCGTAAAGCTCTGTTGTCAGGGAAGAACAAGTATCGTTCGAACAGGGCGGTACCTTGACGGTACCTGACGAGGAAGCCACGGCTAACTACGTGCCAGCAGCCGCGGTAATACGTAGGTGGCAAGCGTTGTCCGGAATTATTGGGCGTAAAGCGCGCGCAGGCGGTTCCTTAAGTCTGATGTGAAATCTCGCGGCTCAACCGCGAGCGGCCATTGGAAACTGGGGAACTTGAGTGCAGGAGAGGGGAGCGGAATTCCACGTGTAGCGGTGAAATGCGTAGAGATGTGGAGGAACACCAGTGGCGAAGGCGGCTCTCTGGCCTGTAACTGACGCTGAGGCGCGAAAGCGTGGGGAGCGAACAGGATTAGATACCCTGGTAGTCCACGCCGTAAACGATGAGTGCTAAGTGTTAGAGGGTATCCACCCTTTAGTGCTGCAGCAAACGCATTAAGCACTCCGCCTGGGGAGTACGGCCGCAAGGCTGAAACTCAAAGGAATTGACGGGGACCCGCACAAGCGGTGGAGCATGTGGTTTAATTCGAAGCAACGCGAAGAACCTTACCAGGTCTTGACATCCCCTGACAACCCTAGAGATAGGGCGTTCCCCTTTCGGGGACAGGGTGACAGGTGGTGCATGGTTGTCGTCAGCTCGTGTCGTGAGATGTTGGGTTAAGTCCCGCAACGAGCGCAACCCTTGACCTTAGTTGCCAGCATTCAGTTGGGCACTCTAAGGTGACTGCCGGCTAAAAGTCGGAGGAAGGTGGGGATGACGTCAAATCATCATGCCCCTTATGACCTGGGCTACACACGTGCTACAATGGGTGGTACAAAGGGCAGCGAAACCGCGAGGTGGAGCGAATCCCAAAAAACCACTCTCAGTTCGGATTGCAGGCTGCAACTCGCCTGCATGAAGCCGGAATCGCTAGTAATCGCGGATCAGCATGCCGCGGTGAATACGTTCCCGGGTCTTGTACACACCGCCCGTCACACCACGAGAGTTTGTAACACCCGAAGTCGGTGGGGTAACCCTTACGGGAGCCAGCCGCCGAAGGTGGGACAAATGATTGGGGTGAAGTCGTA
>NZ_CP150189.1:37500-92500 GCF_037965815.1 Aeribacillus sp. FSL K6-2833
ACAAAAACATTTGTATCATTAGAAGAAGCGATAGGAGAGATCTCTGCTGAAATGATTATTCCTTATCCGCCGGGAATACCGCTTTTGATGAGGGGAGAAAAAATTACAAAAAATCAAATTGAAGCGTTGAAAAGGTTAATGAAGCTGCGTGCTAATTTTCAAGGAGGAAAGAAATTAGCAGAAGGCCTTATTTCTATTTTCAGGAAAAGGTGATCTTAATGAAAGGAATTTTTATTACGTTTGAAGGACCTGAAGGAGCGGGGAAAACGACAATTATTAAAAAGCTTGAAAAAAAGTTAGAAAAAGAAGGAAAAGACGTTGTCGTGACGCGCGAGCCAGGCGGTATTGTCATCAGCGAGAAAATTCGGGAAATTATTCTTCATAAAGAACATACAGAGATGGATGCAAGGACCGAGGCGCTTCTTTATGCTGCCGCGAGAAGACAGCATTTAGTCGAAAAAGTAATTCCCGCTCTTCATAAAGGAAAAATTGTACTTTGCGATCGATTCGTTGACAGTTCTTTAGCCTATCAAGGGTATGCAAGAGGTCTCGGGATTCAAGAGGTGCTTGAAATAAATCAATTTGCAATAACCGGCATGATGCCCAATCTTACGCTGTTTTTTGATATTTTGCCGGAAAAAGGATTAGCAAGAATAACTAGCAATCAAAATCGAGAAATCAATCGACTTGACTTGGAAAAATTGGATTTCCATCAAAAGGTTTATGAAGGATACAAGAAAATCATTGAAATGTTTCCGAATAGAATAAAAGTGATCAATGCAGATCAGCCTTTAGAAAAAGTTTTTTTTGAAGCGGAGAGTGCATTGGACTTATTTTGGAAGGAAACATTGTAGTCATATCGTTCTCAAGCTTGATATAATGAAGAAAAATTGATATTCGCTGCAAAATGTCCTGGCAAGATGTCCTGCTTTTCCGTTTTTATTAATAAGGAGGCTTTTCCGTATGAAATTGATTATGGCTGTTGTCCAGGATCAAGATAGCAACCGCTTATTAAAAGCCCTGACGGAACATAACTTTCGTGTGACAAAGCTTGCAAGCACCGGGGGATTTTTAAAGTCCGGCAACACTACTTTTATTATTGGAACAGAAGACATTCGTGTGCAAAAAGCGCTCGATATCATTAAAACGAACTGCCAATCTCGCCAACAGCTTGTTGCTCCAGTTTCACCGATAGGCGGGAATACCGACTCTTACGTTCCCTATCCGCTTGAAATTGAGGTTGGCGGTGCAACTGTTTTTGTCCTTCCAGTTGAACAATTTCATCAATTTTAAAGGTGAGAGCAAATGAAAGTAAATGAAGATTTAAGAACAATACTGCCTAAACAAACAATTGAACAGAACGGAACACAAAACAGATCTAAAATATTTTCTCAAATGGTTGAAAAGCATGAATCCAAGCTCCATGAAGAACAATGGAAACAGCTTTTAAATGAACTGGAGGAAGCCGGAGAACGTCTAAGTAAATCGAGAAATATGTATGATTTGTCTAAGTTTAAAAGATTAGTAAAGCGGCTTATTCGTGAAACGATTGAATTCGGAATGGGTGTCAAAGAATCAAAGAGCTGGGATTTTTATGGGAACAGACGGAATTTAAAAATCGTTTCCCAAATTGACCAAAAGCTGGTGGAATTGACCGAAGAAATTTTAAATAAAGAAAAAGATGCCGTAAACATTTTAGGGAAAATAGGGGAAATAAAAGGGCTGATCGTGAATTTATATACGTAAGTGAGTGGTACAATAAATGAAAACATGGGAAGAACTCGAAAAGCTTCAGCCAAAAGTATTGAAAATAATACAAAATTCTTTTAAGAAAAATAGATTGGCCCACGCCTATTTATTTCAAGGGAAAAAGGGCACAGGAAAAAAGGATGCTGCTTTTTTAACTGCAAAAAGTTATTTTTGCGAGCATTTGGAGAAAAATTATAAACCGTGCGGACAATGTTCAAACTGCAAGAGAGTTGAGAGCGGAAATCATCCTGATCTTCACTTTATAGAGCCTGATGGCTTATCAATCAAAAAAGAACAAATAGAAGCATTGCAGAAGGAATTTGCAAAAACGGGCGTTGAATCGAACCGGAAGCTTTATATCATATCTGGATGCGACCAGATGACTGTCAATGCGGCCAACAGTTTATTGAAATTTTTGGAGGAACCGACGGAAGGAACAATGGCAATATTAATAACAAATCAAGTTCATCGAGTGTTGCCGACAATTCTTTCTAGATGCCAAATATTAACCTTCCAACCCATTCCCCCAAAAATGATTCAGCAGGAACTTGAGAAAAAAGGAACTCCAAGTCATATAGCTGCCCTCGTCAGTCAAGTTACCAATAATATTGAAGAAGCATTTTCACTTAGCCGTGACGATTGGTTTGCGGAAGCAAGAACCAAAGTGATAAAATTATATGAAGTATTGGACTCCCGTCCCGACCATGCATTGCTTTTTATTCATAATCATTGGGTGCCTTTTTTTGCAGATAAAGAGCAAATGGAAATGGGACTGGATTTTCTCCTATTTTTATATAAAGATTTATTATCAATTCAAATCGGAAATGAAGATGACGTTGTTTATTTAGATATATTGCCAATGTTAAAACAGCAAGGGCTAAAGCTTGGCCAACGAACTGTTTTACACCAAATCGTCTCCATTTTGAATGCAAAAAAACGGTTAAATTTCAATGTTAATCCGCAGCTTCTTATGGAAGATTTGGTTTTAACATTGCAGGAGGGATAAGCTTGTATGATGTTGTAGGAGTTCGCTTTAAAAAGGCGGGAAAAATTTATTATTTTGATCCAAATGGTTTTGATATACAGCTTGATGATTATGTCATTGTTGAAACAATCAGAGGGATTGAATATGGAAAAGTAGTAGTCAGCAAAAAACAAGTGGAAGAGCATGATATTGTGCTTCCATTAAAGAAAGTCATTCGGAAAGCTGATGAAAAGGATCGGATGATTGTCCAAGAAAACAACAGGGCAGCAAAAGAAGCGATGGATATTTGTTTAAAAAAAGTAGAAGAACACGGTTTAGAGATGAAGCTTGTCGATGTAGAGTATACATTTGACCGCAACAAAGTCATTTTTTACTTTACTGCTGACGGGCGTATTGATTTTCGCGAGCTTGTAAAAGATTTGGCCTCTATTTTTAAAACGAGAATTGAACTTCGACAAATCGGGGTGCGAGACGAAGCGAAAATGCTTGGCGGAATCGGCCCCTGTGGAAGAATGCTATGCTGCTCCACATTTTTAGGGGATTTTGAGCCTGTTTCGATTAAGATGGCGAAAGATCAAAATTTGTCTTTGAATCCTACAAAGATTTCGGGGTTATGCGGAAGATTAATGTGCTGCTTAAAATATGAGAATGATGAATATGAAACAGCAAAAGAGCAACTTCCGGATATTGGAGATACTATAGAAACTCCGAATGGAACAGGAAAGGTTGTCGGACTAAATATTTTAGAACGTGTGCTGCAAGTTGAACTGATCAATCGCGATCGCGTCGTTGAATACACATGGGAAGAATTAATACAAGACGATGCTGTTTCTATGGAGTTCACAGATTAGAGGTGGAAAACCAGTGAACAAAAAAGAAATTTTTGATGCTGTGACATTGCTGGAGGAACAAATTGGTTATTTGTACCGCCAATTAGGAGAATTAAAGCAGCATATAGGAGAATTAATTGAAGAAAACCAACATTTAAAATTGGAAAACGACCACTTGCGCAAACGAATGTCTTCTTTTGATCAAATGAATTTGAAACAAGAAGAATTGAAAAGCGCTAAGAAGAAGGAAAAAAAGCTTGGACATATAGATATTGGCGAAGGGTATGATAACCTGGCAAGACTTTATCAGGAAGGATTTCATATTTGTAATCTGCATTATGGCAGTGTAAGGAAAGATGGAGATTGCCTGTTCTGCCTCTCATTTTTAAATAAAAAGTAAGTGCAGCTTCCTTTTCAGGAGGCTTTTCTTATGACTAGGACGAGTAAGTAATCTCAAGAAAGGGAAATTTACATGGTATATTTGCACGATGATGAAAGGCTGGATTATTTGTTAGCGGAAGATTTGCGCATCATTCAAAGTCCTTCAGTTTTTGCATTTTCTCTCGATGCAGTTCTTCTCGCAAAATTTGTGTATGTCCCGATCCAAAAAGGGAATTTGATTGACCTTTGTACAGGAAACGGGGTGATTCCACTTTTATTAAGCACAAGAACAAAAGGAACGATCACAGGAGTGGAAATACAAAAGCGGCTGTTTGATATGGCTGTCAGATCTGTCCAATATAATCACCTTGAACATCAAATAAAGATCATTCACGGCGACATTTTGGACATGCCGAAACAGCTTGGGTATGGGAAGTTCGATGTTGTAACATGCAATCCCCCTTATTTCAAAACGCCGGGACAAGAAGAGTTAAATAAAAACGAATATTTTGCGATTGCAAGGCATGAAATATTATGCACTCTTGAAGATGCTATACGTGTAAGCAGCCAATTGGTAAGGCCGGGGGGAAAAGTTGCCTTTGTCCATCGTCCAGGTCGATTTTTAGAAATGATCGAACTCATGAAAAAATATCGAGTGGAACCGAAAAGAATTCGCTTTGTATATCCAAAGCTTGGAAAGGAAGCAAATACTTTATTAGTAGAAGGAATAAAAGATGGGAATCCTGATTTAAAAATTCTACCCCCATTGATCGTTTACGATGATCAAAACAATTATACGGATGAAGTTCAAAAAATATTGTACGGGTAAATAAAATGTGACCAAAGCGGAATGTATAAATTATGGTGGTGAATAGGGATGTGGCAGCAAAAAAGCTATGCGGAAGATGTAGAGAAGGGCGCACTATATTTAGTGCCGACGCCGATCGGAAATTTAGAAGATATGACGTTCCGTTCAATCCGTGTGTTAAAAGAGTGTGACGTTATTGCAGCGGAGGACACGAGACAAACGAAAAAATTATGTCATTATTATCATATTGATACAAACATCATCAGCTATCATGAACATAATAAAAATTCGAGTGGAAGACAGATCATGAAAATGATTGAAGAAGGGAAAAAAGTTGCACTTGTCAGCGATGCCGGCATGCCAACCATTTCTGATCCAGGAAGTGAGCTTGTTCAGCTAGTTTTAGACCATCATTATCCGGTTATACCGCTTCCGGGGGCTAATGCTGCATTAACGGCATTGATCGCTTCAGGAATTGCGTCTCAGCCTTTTTATTTTTTTGGATTTTTACATCACAAGAAAAAAGAAAAGAAAAAACAATTGGAGCAATTAAAAAATAAGAAAGAAACCATTATCCTTTATGAATCTCCTCATCGACTCGTTGAAACGTTAAAGGATATTCATGAATTTTTTGGCAATAGGAAAATAGCTGTTGCTCGAGAGTTAACAAAAATGTATGAGGAGTTTGTGAGGGGGACAGTTGATGAACTATTAGATTGGGCGGAAAATCATGAAATCAAAGGGGAGTTTTGTTTAATCATTGAAGGCAGTCAAGAAAATACTCCCGATGATAACAAAGAAACATGGTGGAGTAAATGGACGATTAAAGAACATGTTGAACATTATATAGAAAAAGGCTATCCATCAAAAGAAGCGATAAAATTGGCCGCATTGGATCGAAATTTGCCAAAACGGGAAGTGTATCAGGAGTATCATTTGAAATAAAAGTCCCTGAATAGTAGGGACTTTTAACTTTTTATTTAGAAGATTCCAAAATGGTTTGGATTTCTTTTAAAATTTGCTCTGCACCTTCGCGGCTAAGAACAATTTTTCCGCCTGCAAGCTGGAAGTTATCATCAGAAACTTCTCCAGTTACTTGACAAGTCATGCTAGGCTTATATTTTTTCAAAATGATGCGGTCGTCATCCACATAAATTTCTAAAGCATCTTTTTCAGCAATTCCTAATGTTCTGCGCAATTCAATCGGAATAACTACGCGTCCCAACTCATCAACTTTACGAACAATTCCAGTAGATTTCATAAAATTTGTCTCCTCCCATTTGTAAAATAAAGATTTATCGCCTATATACTCCCTTTTTCGCCATTATTCGACATTTGCGATTGTCAATTAATAGAATAACAGTTTTTCCAATAAACGTCAATCCTTTTGATTCGAAATACTGTTCAATTTAAATAACTGTGTAAATCTTATAAGATGATGAAAGATTATGTATATTTTCTTGATAAAACAGGCTATGATGGTATCATAGAATATGTAATCAATGCTTGGTTTTGTCGCTCTCGTCCAACTGACGAGAGCTTTTCTGTAATGTAGTGGCAAAGGAGGATTAATATTGTGGAAAACAGAAAAAAAACATTTTATTTAACGACGCCCATTTACTATCCGAGCGATAAATTACATATCGGTCATGCGTATACAACGGTAGCCGGCGATGCCATGTCGAGATATAAACGCCTTCGCGGTTACGATGTCATGTATTTAACGGGAACTGACGAGCATGGGCAAAAAATCCAGCGAAAAGCGGAGGAAAAAGGAGTATCTCCTAAAAAGTATGTTGATGATATTGTTTCAGGGATTAAAGAATTATGGAAAAAATTAGATATTTCCTATGATGATTTTATAAGAACGACTGAAGAGCGACATAAGAAGGTAGTAGAAAAAATTTTCGACCGTCTAGTAAAGCAGGGAGATATTTATTTAGATGAGTATGAAGGATGGTACTGTACGCCTTGTGAATCGTTTTTTACAGAAAGACAGCTAGTGGACGGAAATTGCCCTGATTGCGGCCGCCCTGTTGAGAAGGTAAAAGAAGAGTCTTATTTCTTTAAAATGAGCAAATATGTCGACAGGCTTCTGCAATTTTATGAAGAAAATCCTGAGTTTATTCAGCCGGAATCAAGAAAAAACGAAATGATCAATAACTTTATAAAGCCTGGGCTGGAAGATTTGGCGGTATCCCGGACGACTTTTGACTGGGGCATTAAAGTTCCTGGTAATCCAAAACATGTTATTTATGTTTGGATTGACGCATTGACAAACTATATTACGGCGCTCGGCTACGGAACCGAGAATGAAGAAAAATTTAAAAAATATTGGCCTGCAGATGTTCATTTAGTAGGGAAAGAGATTGTCCGCTTTCACACGATATACTGGCCGATTATGCTCATGGCGCTTGATCTGCCTCTTCCTAAAAAAGTGTTTGGACATGGATGGCTGTTAATGAAGGACGGAAAAATGTCTAAATCAAAAGGAAATGTTGTGGATCCAGTTACATTGATTGACCGTTATGGGCTTGATGCTTTGCGCTATTATTTGCTGCGTGAAGTTCCGTTTGGAGCGGACGGAGTATTTACTCCTGAAGGCTTTGTGGAGCGCATTAACTATGATTTAGCTAATGACTTAGGAAACTTACTAAACCGAACGGTGGCCATGATCGATAAATATTTTGACGGCATTGTAAAAAAAGAACAAGCGGATGAAACGCCTTACGATGAGGCTCTTCGCTCATTCAGAACCGAAACAGTTAAAAAGTACGAAGAAGCCATGGATAAAATGGAGTTTTCCGTTGCGCTGACAGCTCTATGGAAATTTATTGGCCGGACAAATAAATACATTGATGAGACGGAGCCTTGGGTACTGGCAAAAGACGAGTCAAAAAGAAATCAGCTTGCATCCGTCATGTATCATTTGGCTGAGTCGCTTCGACATATAGCCGTTTTATTAAAACCATTTTTAACAAAAACACCGGATAAAATTTTTGCGCAAATAGGTGTAGAGGACGATCATTTGAAAAATTGGGAATCCATTCATAAGTTTGGGCAGCTGGAAGAGGTTCGGGTGCAAAAAGGAGAGCCGCTGTTTCCGCGTTTAGATATCGAACAGGAAGTGAACTATATAAAAGAGCAGATGAAAGGATCGGCACCTGAGGCTAAAAAAGAAACAGCAGATGATGAGAATGAAATTACAATTGATGATTTTATGAAAGTGGATTTACGCGTGGCGGAGGTTATTCAAGCGGAGAGAGTAGAAAAAGCAGACAAGCTGTTAAAACTTCAGTTGGATTTAGGATCTGAAAAACGCCAAGTTGTTTCTGGAATTGCTAAATATTATCAGCCTGAACAATTAATCGGCAAAAAAGTTATTTGTGCAATAAATTTAAAACCGGTAAAATTGCGTGGAGAATTGTCGCAAGGAATGATTTTGGCAGGGGAAGAAAACGGAACCTTGTCGCTTGCTACCGTCGATTCAGATTTACCGAATGGAACGAAAATCAAATAAATTTGTCGAAGATTGTTTTTTTGGGGTGTTTCACGTGGAACACCTCTTTCCCTTTTATCGAAAAAGGGAAAAAATGATTGGAAAGGATGTCAAAATATGCTGTTTGATACTCATGCACATTTAAATGCGGTGCAATTTGAGGAGGATTTAAACGAAGTAATTGACCGGGCACTTCAAGAAAAAGTGGAAACTATCGTTGTTGTCGGCTTTGACCGCGAAACAATTCCAAAGGCTATAGAGCTTTCTGAAAGGTATGACTTTATATATGCAGCTGTCGGCTGGCATCCGGTTGATGCCATTGATATGACGGATCACGATTTAGATTGGTTAAGAGAGCTTTCCAGCCATCCGAAAGTTGTCGCACTAGGTGAAATGGGCCTGGATTATCATTGGGATAAATCACCTAAGGATGTGCAAAAAGAAGTGTTTCGCAAGCAAATTGCATTAGCAAAGGAAGTACAGCTGCCGATCATTATTCATAACAGAGAAGCAACTGCAGACATTGTTCAAATATTAAAAGAGGAAAATGCGAAGGAAGTAGGCGGAGTCATGCATTGCTTTTCCGGAAGCTTAGAGGTTGCCAAGCAATGTATGGACATGAATTTCTATATTTCGTTCGGCGGTCCTGTTACATTTAAAAATGCAAAAAAACCAAAAGAAGTAGCTGCGGAAATTCCATTGGACCGATTATTAATTGAAACCGATTGTCCTTATTTAACCCCTCATCCATTCCGTGGCAAACGGAATGAACCAAGCTATGTCAAATATATCGCAGAAAAAATTGCAGAGCTGAAAGGACTCACCTTTGAAGAAATAGCAAAAATTACAACCAGAAATGGAAAAAAATTATTCGGCATTTCATGATAAAGATTTCTGTCGAAGCTTGTACAAGCTTGTCTGAAAAAAGAATGATTCAAAAAAGTTCTACACGTCTTCTTTTCCTCATAGGATAAACGTGTCGAGAAGTCTTTCTTCACTTTTTGTTCAAACTTCAAGATAATAGTTACAAAAAACGAGAAAAGTGCAGGAGGGTTGACAGGTTTAAAAATACTCTATATAATCTCACGGAGGAGAAGGAGGCGTTTTCGTGATTGAAAACATGAAAAATATGGTATCCAACCTTTCCAAGAGAAAAAAGTATGTCCTTTCTGCAGTCGGTGTATGTTTAATTGGCACAGGAGCAACGTATGGGGGCTATGAAGGAACAAAAGATACTGTTAGAGTCACTATTGATGGGAAAACAGAGGAAGTAAGGACCCATGCAGACCAAGTCAGTGATCTTTTGAAAGAATTAGATATAAAATTACAAGCTAATGATTATATTTCTCATGCGAAACATCGGGACATTCAAGACAACATGAATATAGTGATAAAATATGCCAAACCTGTCCAGCTGATTGTAGACAATGAGCGAAGGAAGATTTTCACAACTGCTGATACGGTAGAAGATGTTTTAAGGCAGCAAAAAATTTCCATTACCGAAAAAGATGAAGTTCTACCAGCATTAGATGCAAAAATTGAAAAAAACATGGAACTAAAGGTGAATAAAGCGCATCTTATCACTTTAAATATTGGTGGGAAAAACCAACAGATTTGGTCTACTTCGACTACTGTCGCTGACTTTTTAAAGGAACATAACGTAAAATTGAATCCAATGGATAAAGTAAAGCCTGGGCTAACAACAGTGTTAAATAAAAACACAAATGTAGAAATTACCAGAGTAGAAAAAGTCACCGATGTAGTGGAAGAACCAATTGTATTTAAAATCGTTCAACGTACAGATAAAAATTTAGCTGAAGGAACGAAAAAAGTGATTCAAGAAGGCGAAAAAGGAACACGCCAAAAACAGTTTGAAGTCATTTTGGAAAATGGAAAAGAAATTTCCCGTAAGCTTATAAAAACTGTAACAACGAAGGAAAGCAAAGATAAAATTGTTGTTGTCGGGACAAAAGCTTCTTCGCAGCCTGCACTAGCTTCAAGAGGAACTGGCAGCAAGTCTAAAGAATTTTATGTGACGGCTACTGCATATACAGCATCCTGCAATGGCTGTTCAGGCACAACAGCAACGGGGTACAATTTGCGCTCAAATCCAAATGCAAAGGTAATCGCAGTTGATCCGTCTGTCATTCCGCTCGGATCAAAGGTGTATGTTGAAGGATACGGATATGCAGTTGCCGCCGATACTGGTTCAGCAATTTCCGGAAATAAAATTGACGTATTTTTCCCAAATAAGTCTCAAGCATATCAATGGGGTCGAAAAAAGGTCAAAATAAGGGTTTTACGTTAACTTTATCGAGTGCTGTTTTGACAGAGGGTTTCGACCCTCTGTTTTTTTACGTTATAATTGAAAATCAGTAGCCTTTTATACAATTTGACGACAAATATTACAAAAAGGTTTCAAGTTTTGGAGGAAAAAATGAAAAAAAAATAAAAGAAATTATTATCGTTGAAGGTAAAGATGATACGCTGGCAATAAAAAGAGCAGTGGACGCCGATACGATTGAAACGAACGGCTCTGCCATTAATCAATCGATTATTGAACAAATACGCCTTGCCCAAAACACGCGGGGAGTTATTATTTTTACGGATCCTGACGCTCCGGGAGAAAAAATTCGCAAAACAATAGCTGAACATGTTCCTGGATGCAAACATGCCTTTTTGCCACGCAATGAAGCCAGAGCAAAAAACGGGAGAGGAATTGGCGTTGAACATGCCAGCGCAGAATCTATTCGGAAAGCGCTGCGTTCGGTGAGAGAGGAAATGAACGAATGGAAAAGCAGCATTTCCATGTTAGATTTGATTTTTTATGGTTTAATTGGCGGTCCAACGGCAAAAAAGCGGAGGGAAAAGCTTGGAGAGCGGCTAAAAATCGGCTATGCTAACGGAAAACAGCTAATGAAACGCTTGGCAATGTTTCATATTACGAAAGAAGCGTTTTTGGAGGCAATTGAGGCGATCTTAAAGGAGGAAGAGGCAGATGGAAAAAGAAATAGCAACGTTAAGCCGAACGAAACAAATTCTTGAAAAATACAGCTTTTCTTTTAAAAAAAGCCTAGGGCAAAACTTTATTGTGGAACCGAACATATTGCATCGAATGATTGAGCGTGCAGGTGTAACAGAAGAAACAGGAGTCATCGAAATAGGCCCAGGGATCGGCGCATTAACAGAACAATTAGCAAAAAATGCTAAGAAAGTTGTTGCCTTTGAAGTCGATGGCAGACTGCTTCCGATTCTTGAAGAAAATTTAGCTCCATATTCAAATATCGAAATCATTTATCAAGATGTATTAAAGACAAATCTCCACGAAATCATTGAAAAAAAATTGAACAATTGCCGTGAAGTCATGGTAGTCGCCAATTTGCCATACTATATCACCACGCCGATCATTATGAAGCTTTTGGAAAACCGTTTGCCACTAAAATCGATCGTCGTCATGCTTCAAAAAGAGGTGGCAGAACGAATGACAGCCAAACCGTCAACAAAAGATTACGGCTCATTATCCATTGCCGTCCAATATTACACTGAAGCGAAAACGGTTATGTCGGTGCCGAAGACAGTATTCATCCCTCAGCCAAACGTGGATTCGTCTGTCATTCGCCTCGATTTGCGTCCAGAACCGCTTATTCATGTCAAAAATGAAGCATTTTTCTTTCAAGTAGTAAAAGCAAGTTTTGCTCAAAGAAGAAAAACGTTATTGAACAATTTACTCAACAACTTACCCAATGGGAAGGCGAATAAAAACATAATTGAAGAATGTTTGACATCAGCAGGAATCGATGGAAAGCGCAGGGGGGAATCATTGACCATTGAAGAATTTGCTTTATTGAGCGACAGACTTTACGAAATATTTAAATAGGGTAAATCACCATTTTGAAAAGCAAGACATACGTTAAAGAAGAAAAGAAAACTATTCCCGTTCGGAGTGAACATTATGCTAATAAAGCCGGGGATGATAGTGGCCAGAAAGTCTTATCAGTGCGATTTGCTTTTTCGGATCTTAGAAATAAAAAAGGATCATACTGGCCGTCTGATTGCCCTTATTTCAGGACAGGACGTCCGTTTAATTGCTGATGCCCCGTATGACGACTTAGTCATCATGAATAAAGAAGAACAAAAAATACGTGAAAAACAAGAAAGGGAAAAAATAGAAAATACGCTTTATCTCCTGAAGCAAGATTATGATCTATCTCGTGAAAAACAAGAATTTTACGCTTCGTCCGAATTTGAATATCAAAATGAATGTTTTCATATTCCAGGCAGAGTATTACATGTAGATGGCGACCCCAATTATTTGGAAAAATGTTTAAATTTATACGAAAAAATTGGTGTTCCTGTTCACGGCATACATTTAAAAGAAAACGAAATGGCTGATCATATTGATGAGCTTTTAGAAAAATATCGGCCGGATATACTTGTCATTACTGGACATGATTCTTATTCGAAGCATAAAGGGACAATATTGGATTTGAATGCTTACCGACACTCGAAGGATTTTATTAAAACGGTCAGGAAGGCACGGAAAAAAATTCCCGGGCTTGATCAGCTGATTATTTTTGCCGGTGCATGCCAATCTCATTTTGAGTCATTAATAAGAGCTGGGGCTAATTTTGCAAGTTCACCGTCAAGAGTGAACATTCATGCTTTAGATCCTGTGTATATTGTTTCTAAAATCAGCTTTACTCCTTTTGTTGAACGAATTAATGTTTGGGATGTACTTCGAAACACCTTGTCGCGGGAAAAAGGATTAGGAGGCATTGAAACAAAGGGCGTCATGCGGTCAGGTTTACCATTTAACCGATATATTGAGGAAGCAGGTCAAAACGAATAAACGTTTGGACTGCTTTTTTTTTGGATAAATCCATATAATTTTTGCAAAAACGGGAAAACTATGACAAGTATTAGAGAAATTTGTTGAAAAGAAAACGTTGACACAGATGTTTAAAGGCTGTTATAATAAAAAATTTATTTGACTTATTAGTCGATTCTGTGTATAATGAACTTTGTGAGGTGGTTCCAATGGCAAAAACGTTATCCGATATTAAACAAGCTCTCGATTCTAATCTAGGCCGTCGATTAACATTAAAAGCGAATGGCGGACGTAGAAAAACAATTGAACGTTCAGGCGTTTTAGCCGAGACGTATCCATCGGTTTTTGTGATTGAACTTGACCAGGAAGAAAATGCTTTTGAACGCGTTTCATACAGCTATGCAGATGTGTTAACGGAAACAGTCCAAATTACTTTTATAGATGAAAACAACAATGTTGCAATGGGCGGGCAGTAAACGAAATTTGTTTGCTGCTTTTATTTTTTTCTCTGGCATTTTTTTAAAAGCATAAATCAAGCTTTTCGCTTGAAACTAACAGTAAGCGGATAAAATCCGCGGGAATGTCTGTTTTTATTTAAGGGGGAGTCAAAGAATGGCTAGACGCCGAGGCATTATGTCAGAAAGCTTTAAGTATGAATTGGCTAAGGAATTGGGCTTTTATGAAACGGTCAAAAATGAAGGATGGGGAGCCATTCGGGCTCGTGATGCCGGAAACATGGTAAAACGGGCGATCGAGATTGCAGAAGAGCAATTGGCTAAGCAAAACGGCAAAACTTTTTAAAAGCAGACATTCGGGTGGCCGGCTCATAGTTTGGGCCGGCATTTTTTTGTGTTTTCAATGGACGGATTTTGTCGAATTATGCTATTATATCCCTATTTATGGTACAATGTGAATACATTTTGTCAGAACGAAAAAGTAGGTGAATGTATTTGCGAGTATTGGAAAAAGCTCCGGCAAAAATTAATTTATCTTTAGATGTTTTACATAAAAGATCTGACGGATACCATGAAGTGAATATGGTCATGACGACCATAGATCTAGCTGATCGAATCGAGCTGAAGCTTCTTGATGAAAATAAAATACGTATCATATCGCATAATCGATTTGTGCCAGATGATGATCGGAATTTAGCTTACCAAGCGGCACAGCTTTTAAAGGACCGTTTCGGGATTCAAAAGGGTGTGGCAATCACGATTTCAAAGTGCATCCCTGTTGCTGCGGGCCTTGCAGGAGGGAGCAGTGATGCAGCAGCAACGTTAAGGGGATTAAATAAACTATGGAATTTGGATCTTTCCCTTGATGATCTTGCGAAACTTGGAGCAGAAATTGGTTCAGATGTTTCTTTTTGTGTTTACGGAGGCACAGCTGTGGCGACCGGAAGAGGCGAAAAAATTGAGCTGATTGATCCTCCTCCGCATTGCTGGGTCGTGTTGGCGAAGCCTGATATCGGTGTGTCCACTGCTGAAATTTACCGACATTTAAAGATAAATGACATTGAGCATCCTGATGTTAGTGGAATGGTCAAAGCGATAAAGGATCAAAATTATCAAGAAATCTGTGCGAAGCTTGGAAATGTCCTTGAGTCGGTCACAATGAAGATGTATCCGGAAGTTGCTTTGATTAAAGAACAAATGAAACGTTTTGGAGCTGATGCTGTTTTAATGAGCGGAAGCGGACCGACAGTATATGGACTTGTTCAACACGAGTCGAGGCTTCATCGTGTTTATAACGGCTTGAGGGGATTTTGCGATCAAGTGTATGCAGTCAGAATGCTTGGGGATCGGATAGCCCTTGATTAAATGCGAATATTAAGTTATATTTACTTTAAAAACATTCGGAATTTGGAGGTTCGTCTATGAAATTTAGACGCAGTGGGAGACTTGTCGATATGACACACTATTTGCTTCATCATCCACATGCGCTCATCCCATTAACTTTTTTCTCTGAACGGTACGAATCAGCTAAATCCTCCATTAGCGAGGATTTAGTGATCATAAAGCAAACCTTTGAGCAACAAGGGATCGGAACTTTAATCACAACCCCAGGCGCAGCTGGCGGTGTCAAATTTATTCCGAAGGTGACGAGGGACGAAGCAAATGGAATTATTCAAAGACTGTGCGAGAAAGTCTCAGACCCCAGCCGGCTTTTGCCTGGAGGTTATTTATATTTAACAGATTTACTGGGAAATCCAAAAATGATGAATCAAATCGGGCGTTTATTTGCTTCGGTTTTTGCGAATCGTACAATTGATGTCGTCATGACTGTAGCTACGAAAGGAATCCCAATTGCTTATGCAGTTGCCAGCTATTTGGATGTTCCCTTTGTCATCGTTCGCCGTGACAATAAAGTGACAGAAGGGCCGATGGTAAGCATTAATTATGTTTCAGGCTCTTCGAAAAGAATCCAAACTATGACGCTTGCAAAGAGGAGCTTAAAAGAAGGATCGAATGTGTTAATTGTTGACGACTTTATGAAGGCCGGAGGAACGATCAACGGCATGATCAGCATGCTGTCTGAATTTGGCGCAAACGTTTCAGGAATTGGGGTTCTTGTGGAATCAGAAAGCGTGGATGAACGGCTTGTAAATGAATATATTTCCATTTTAAAACTTTCCGATATGAATGAAAAGGAACGATCCATACAAGTTAGTAAAGGAAATTATTTCGATTTCCTCTAGCATAAAAATAATGAATCGTAAGGGAGTGTTTCAAAATGAAAGTCGTTTCAACAAAAAAGGCTCCGGCTGCAATCGGACCATACTCTCAAGGAATTATTGTGAATAACATGTTTTATAGCTCTGGACAAATTCCTTTAACCCCTGAAGGAAACTTGGTACAAGGAGATATTAAAGAACAGACTCACCAAGTTTTCGCGAATTTAAAGGGTGTATTGGAAGAAGCAGGCGCTTCGTTGGAAACTGTTGTCAAAGTAACCGCATTTTTAAAAGATATGAACGATTTTGCTGCTTTTAATGAAGTATATGGGGAATATTTTCAAACGCATAAGCCTGCTCGGTCATGTGTGGAAGTTGCAAGACTTCCGAAAGATGTCCTCGTTGAAATTGAAGTGATTGCTTTAGTTAAATAAAAGGTTGATTGTTCAGGATCCGTTTTGCGAATCGGATCCTTTTTTATTTTTTTATTTTTCCCAAAAATTTTTTGTGTGAAAAGAAGGAAAATTTAAAAATCCGTTGAATTGTTGAATTATGGTTACTAAAGTTTTTGCGAAGAAAAAGGTGGTGAACAGGATGGAAGTGACAGATGTAAGATTGCGCCGCGTCAATACAGAAGGTCGGATGAGAGCGATTGCGTCCATAACATTGGATAATGAATTTGTCGTCCACGATATACGTGTAATTGACGGAAATAACGGCCTTTTTGTAGCAATGCCTAGTAAACGTACACCGGATGGAGAGTTTCGAGACATTGCACATCCTATTAATTCAAATACTCGCGGTAAAATTCAAGACGCTGTTCTAGCTGAATATCACCGTTTAGGTGAGACGGAAGATTTTGAATATGAAGAAGCAGGGGCTTCATAAAAATATGATGTAAAAGAAGGGGCTTAAAGCATTCAGCTTAAGACCCTTTCTTTTTTAAAGGATCTGTTCACTAATACGATTTAGTAAACGTTTGCAAAAGAATAGATGGCCTCCTTTGTTTTTCTTACATACTCAATTGTTATGCAGCTATTGATCATCAAGTCTGATGGTTGTATAGGAAATGGTATTTGTTTCAAAAATTAATGTTCATACATCGGCATTTGAAAAAACGAAGAAATGCAGAGCTGTAAATCGTAAATCAACTTCGTTGAACAACAATGCATCCAAGTATAACCTTCTACGTTCAGCCACCGTCAGAAAATCTGGTTCATCGAAAGGAAGCAATCGAATGAATCAAAAAAACTTTAGGCAATGTTGTTCTGCTGAAATGAATTTTTTTTTGTGTTAAGGCCTCCAATCAGGCGTTCTTTTCCTTCTTGTTTTTTCGTCAAAGTATCAAAACCGGCCTTTAGAGAAGAGGGAAGAAGCATAAAATTTAGGGCTTCCTCGTAGATTTTTAATAAAATTCCTATCCTATTTCTGTACCTTTTTCGAGAAAAATAGAGTGAAACGGAAATTTACGGAATCACACAAGATTTCTTGAAATAGAACATTATTTAAGATAAGATTTTTATGGATAAAAAGGGTATTGGAGGCCTATAAATGGAGAAATGTTTTGCAGTCATCTTAGCAGCCGGGCAAGGAACAAGAATGAAATCAAAGCTCTATAAAGTGCTGCATCCTGTTTGCGGTAAACCTATGGTACAGCATGTGATAGACAATGTTTCCAAGCTTCAAGTTGACGAAATCATTACCGTCGTCGGTCATGGTGCGGAAAAAGTAAAATCAGAGCTCGGCGAACAGACATTGTATGTTTTGCAGGAGCAGCAGCTTGGAACTGCTCACGCTGTTTTGCAGGCGGCTCAATATCTTGAGGGGAAAGAAGGAACGACAATTGTTGTTTGTGGCGATACGCCGCTGATCACCAGCGAGACGTTTGAAAAATTGTTAAAGCATCATCTGGAAACGAAAGCAAAAGCCACCATTCTGACAGCAGAAGCGGATGATCCGACTGGATATGGACGAGTGATCCGCAATGAAGAAGGGCTGGTTGAAAAAATAGTTGAGCATAAAGATGCTACAGAAAGTGAACGTCTTGTGACAGAAATTAATACGGGAACTTATTGCTTTGATAACGCTTCCTTATTTGAAGCTTTAAAGCATGTCAATAATGACAATGCGCAAGGCGAATATTATTTGCCGGATGTAATTGAGATTTTGAAGGAAAAAGGCGAAATCATTTCAGCGTTTCAAACAGATTCTTTTGAAGAAACGTTAGGGGTAAACGACCGCATAGCGCTTTCGCAAGCGGAGCTTATTATGAAAAGGCGAATCAATCAAAAGCATATGAAAAACGGAGTTACAATTGTCGATCCTGATAATACATATATATCAGTAGATGCAGAGATCGGACAAGATACTGTCATTTATCCGGGTACAGTCATTATCGGTAAAACGGTCATCGGAGAGGAATGTGAAATCGGTCCCAACTCCGAAATTAAAGATTGCCAAATTGGCCATAATACGAACATCCGTCATTCTGTTGTTCATGACAGTCAGATCGGAAATCAGGTTAACATCGGTCCGTTCGCACACATTCGCCCAGCCTCCGTTATTGACGATGGAGTAAAAATTGGGAATTTTGTCGAAGTCAAAAAATCTAAAATTGGAAAAGAATCGAAAGCATCCCATTTAAGCTATATTGGAGATGCAGAAGTTGGGAATGGGGTGAATCTTGGCTGCGGTTCGATAACAGTTAACTATGACGGGAAAAATAAATATTTAACGAAAATCGAAGACGGAGCCTTTATTGGATGTAATTCAAACCTTATTGCGCCGGTTACGATTGGCGAAGGAGCATATGTAGCAGCCGGATCAACTATTACAGATGACGTCCCTGGCAGCGCATTATCGATCGCAAGGGCTCGTCAAGTGAATAAAGAGAGATACGTCATCGAAAAAATGAATGGTAAAAAATCGTAATTTGGAGGGTCCCTTTACAATGACAAAAAATCGTTATAAAGACGAAAATTTAAAAATCTTTTCTTTAAACTCAAACGCAGCCCTTGCCAGGGAGATCGCGGATATAGTAGGAGTCGATTTGGGAAAAAGTTCGGTTACGAGATTTAGTGACGGGGAGATTCAAATTAATATTGAAGAAAGCATTCGCGGCTGCGATGTATACGTGATCCAATCGACAAGTGATCCAGTCAATGAGCATTTAATGGAATTGCTCATTATGATTGATGCGCTTAAACGTGCATCTGCCAAAACCATTAATATTGTTATGCCATACTATGGTTATGCGCGGCAGGATCGGAAAGCACGTGCAAGAGAACCTATTACTGCTAAGCTTGTTGCGAATTTATTGGAAACTGCAGGCGCGACAAGGATGATTACTCTTGATTTGCATGCTCCGCAAATCCAAGGTTTCTTTGACATTCCTATCGATCACTTAATGGGAGTGCCGATTTTAGCAGATTATTTCTTGGAAAAACGCTTTGATGATATTGTCATTGTTTCTCCTGATCATGGCGGTGTGACGAGAACACGAAAAATGGCAGATCGGCTGAAGGCGCCAATTGCCATAATCGATAAGCGCCGTCCTAAGCCAAATATGGTTGAAGTTATGAACATTGTTGGGAATGTCGAAGGCAAAACAGCCATTTTAATTGATGATATCATCGATACAGCAGGAACGATTACGCTTGCGGCAAATGCTCTAGTAGAGCATGGGGCAAGGGAAGTTTATGCCTGCTGTACACATCCGGTGTTGTCTGGACCTGCGATAGAACGAATTCAAAACTCGAAGATTAAAGAGTTAGTCGTAACGAATTCAATCGCTTTGCCGGAAGAGAAAAAAATTGAAAAGCTGATTCAGCTTTCTGTCGCTCCATTGCTAAGTGAAGCGATCATCCGTGTTCATGAAAAACAATCGGTCAGCGTGCTTTTTGACTAATATTTTGTCTTTGACTTTTAAACGATTTTAGCAGATTATAATATTATAGGGATCTTCCTTGCGAGTTGTGAGTTGATTATTTCTTTCATTAGCATGTTTAGACTTTGTGATGATGGGAAACCAATAGTAGTAAGAAGGCTTTTTTCGAATTGAGTTGTTAGAAAAAAAGTCTGAAAGAAAGGGGATTACCATGACAGCAGTCATACATGCAAAAGAAAGAAAATCATTTACCAATTCGTCAAGAAGAAAAGCTAGAAAGCAAGGACAAATTCCTGCCGTAATTTACGGAAAAAAACAAGAGAACAAAGCGATTTTAGTGAGCGAATCGGAATTGTTAAAAATTTTGCGCGAACAAGGGCGCAATGCGATGTTGAACATTCAGCTTGACGGCGAAAACCATCAAGCCCTCCTGTACGAACTGCAGCATGACCCAATGAAAAACACGATTATACATGCGGATTTTTATGTTTTCGATATGGATGATGAAGTAGATATCGAAGTACCAATTGTCTTAATTGGAGAAGCAAAAGGAGTAAGAGAGGGCGGTGTGCTGCAGCAGACAACACATGAGGTGGAAGTGAGAGCGAAACCTGCTCATATTCCTTCGGCGATTGAAGTCGATGTAACAAACTTAGAAATAGATGATACAATCCATGTACAAGATATTCAAACAGATGGACAGTTTAAAATTTTAGATGAGCCTGAAACGGTTGTGGCAACCATACTGCCGCCGGAAAATGAAGACTTGGATACGGCTGATGAGCAAAAAAGTGAAGAGAAGGAAGACGGAGCTGTAGAAGAATAAATTAGGCGTAACCTATTTTGGTTACGTCTTTTATGCTATTAATTGTCATCTCACTATCATAAAAAATTGGGGGACATTTCATGAAAGTAATAGCAGGGCTTGGCAATCCTGGAAAAAAATATGAACAAACTAGACATAACGTTGGGTTTATGGTAATTGATGAATTATCAAAGCGTTTAAACATATCTTTAAATGAAAGCAAATTTAACGGGATATACGGTATCGGTCATTTTTCAAATGAAAAGATATTATTGATAAAACCGCTTACATTTATGAATTTATCGGGTGAATGCATTCGTCCTTTACTGAATTATTACAATGTCCCAACTGAACAGTTGGTTGTAATATATGACGATTTAGATTTGCCTGTAGGCAAGATTCGCCTTAGAATGAAAGGGAGTGCTGGTGGTCACAACGGAATGAAATCTATCATTCAGCATTTAGGTTCGGAAGATTTTAAACGGATTCGAATTGGGATTGGCCGTCCGAAACACGCGATGGATATCGTCGACTATGTATTAGGAAAATTTACAGAAGAAGAAATGCACCATATTCAACATTCCGTTGATCGATCGGCTAGTGCATGTGAAAAATGGATACACACTCCATTCTTAGAAGTCATGAACGAATACAATTAACAAACGTATAAAAATGGCTCCTGCCGTTCATAATAATCATAAAACCTTTCATTCCACAAGTGCAGGAGGTTGGAGGATGCCGCTTCATTATTATTGCCGCCATTGCGGCGTCAAAATTGGTAGCATTGAAAAATCTGTTTTTAGCGTCGATTTAGGATTTCATCATTTAACGAACGAAGAGCGGAAAGAAATGATCGAGTATCTTCCAAACGGTGATATTCATGTCAAAAGTATTTGTGAAGATTGTCAGGAGGCGCTAGAGCGAAATCCCGATTTTCATCAATATGAAAATTTTATACAGTAAAAGCTTTGGAAACTTGATTTCAAAATTTCCAAAGCATTTTTATATTTGTCGAGAGGAGGCTGGAGATTGGAAAGCCTGTATCAATTTTTTTATGCGCAAAACGACTTTCAAGCAGTTGTAGACGGTATAAAAGAAGGTTTGAAAGAGCAAATGGTAGCCGGACTTTCTGGCTCAGCAAGGTCTGTATTTATTTCCGCTTTTTACAAAGATATCAAACAACCGATGCTGGTTGTGACTCATAACCTTTATCAAGCTCAGATCATTTATGAAGATTTAAATAATTTACTAGGCGATTCCGTCTATTTGTATCCTGTAAATGAATTGATCGCATCTGAGATCGCAGTCGCAAGTCCAGAGCTAAAAGCACAAAGGATGGAAGTGTTGAATCGTTTATGTAAAGGTGAAAAAAGCATCGTTGTAGCCCCCGTTGCTGCATTAAGACGAATGCTCCCACCGAAAGAGTTATGGAAAAGCCATCAGCTTTCTATTTCTGTTGGAGGAACATTTGAATTAAACGAGAAGCTTCCGCATCTTCACTCAATGGGATATGAACGTGTTTCCATGGTGTCTGCTCCTGGGGAATTCAGCGTGCGCGGTGGAATTATTGATATTTATCCTTTAACGGAGGAACATCCTATTCGCATCGAACTATTTGATACGGAAGTAGATTCAATCCGAACGTTCAGTCTTGAAGATCAAAGATCGATTGAAATGATTCAAGAAGTGACAATCGGACCGGCAGAGGAAATCATTTTAACGGACAGCCATTATGAAAAAGGAATGAAGCAGTTAGAAGCGGCTTTATCAAACAGCTTAAAGAAATTGAAAAAAGATGAGCACAAAAATTTATTTATAGAAAATATCCGCTATGATCTGGAAAAATTGCAAAATAGGCAGAAGGATCAGGAGTTCTTTAAATATTTTTCATTCTTTTATGACAAACCTGCTAGTTTGCTAGATTATTTCCCTGCGGATACGGTTATTGTCATTGATGAAGTAAGCCGTGTGCATGAAATGGTTGATCATCTTGAGAATGAAGAAGGAGAATGGTTTACTTCTTTACTGGAACAAGGGAAAATTGTCCATGATGCGAAAGTGTCCCATAAATACTACCAGCTTATACGTGACACATCTTATCCAATTGTTTATTTATCACTGTTTTTGCGGCACGTCCCCTATACAAACCCGCAAAATTTGATGAACGTGTCTTGCAAGCAGATGCAAAATTTCCATGGACAAATGCACTTGTTGAAATCAGAAGTTGATCGCTGGATCAAGGCAAATTACACCGTAGTTTTTCTCGGTGCAAATGATGAACGGACCAAAAGACTTGAACGGGTGCTTGGAGACTATGAGATTGAAGCGGTCATTTCTGATTCAAACCACATTCTGTCAAAGGGGCTGCACATTTTAAAAGGAGATTTACAGACAGGCTTTGAACTTCCTTTAGGACGACTTGCGGTCATAACGGAAGAAGAACTTTTCAAAAAGAGGGTTAAACGAAGACAGCAAAGGCAGAAGCTTTCAAATGCAGAAAGAATTAAAAGCTATTCTGAGCTTGAAGTGGGAGATTATGTCGTACATGTTAATCATGGGATTGGAAAATATCTTGGAATTGAAACTTTAGAAATTAACGGTATACACAAAGACTACCTGCACATTCGTTACCAAGGAAATGACAAACTGTATGTTCCAGTTGAACAAATTGATCAAGTTCAAAAATATGTGGGCACAGAAGGAAAAGAGCCGAAAATTTACAAATTAGGCGGAAACGAATGGAAAAGAGTCAAGAAAAAAGTGGAATCGTCTGTTCAAGATATTGCTGACGATTTAATTAAACTGTATGCTGAGCGGGAAGCAAGCAAAGGCTATGCGTTCAGCCCTGATTCGGAAATGCAAAGGGAGTTTGAAGCAACATTCCCTTATAAAGAAACAGAAGATCAGCTTCGTTCCATTCAAGAGGTGAAAAAGGATATGGAACGGGAGCGGCCGATGGATCGACTTCTTTGCGGAGATGTCGGATATGGGAAAACCGAGGTGGCGATTCGGGCTGCCTTCAAAGCGATTATGGATCAAAAACAAGTTGCCTTTCTTGTTCCGACAACCATTTTAGCGCAGCAGCATTACGAAACGATCAGGGATCGTTTTCAAGATTACCCAATTAACATTGGTGTATTAAGCCGCTTCCGGACGAGAAAAGAGCAGAATGAAACGATTAAAGGCTTGAAAAATGGAACGATCGATTTAGTCATTGGAACACATCGTTTGCTTTCCAAAGATGTTCAATTTAAAGATTTAGGCTTGTTGATTATTGATGAGGAGCAGCGATTTGGAGTTACACATAAAGAAAAAATAAAACAAATGAAAGCAAACATTGATGTGTTAACTTTGACGGCAACTCCGATTCCAAGAACACTCCACATGTCCATGATCGGCGTGCGTGATCTATCAATTATTGAAACTCCTCCAGAAAATCGCTTTCCTGTTCAAACATATGTAGCGGAATATAACCCAATGCTTGTGAAAGAAGCGATCGAACGTGAATTAGCGCGAGGAGGTCAAGTATACGTTTTATATAACCGGGTTGAGGATATCGACCGGAAAGCCAATGAAATCTCTATGCTTGTTCCAGATGCAAGAGTAACCTTTGCACATGGAAAAATGTCTGAAAATGAGCTTGAATCGGTAATATTAAACTTTTTGGATGGCCAATATGACGTGCTTGTCAGCACAACTATTATTGAAACAGGAGTGGACATTCCGAATGTAAATACATTGATTGTTTATGACGCCGATAAAATGGGGCTTTCTCAGCTCTATCAATTGCGCGGGCGTGTCGGTCGTTCCAATCGTGTCGCTTACGCATATTTTACTTACCGGAAGGACAAAGTTTTATCAGAAGTTGCTGAAAAACGATTGCAGGCCATTAAAGAATTTACTGAATTAGGTTCAGGTTTTAAAATTGCGATGCGTGATTTGGCCATTCGGGGAGCCGGTAATTTGTTAGGTCCTCAACAGCATGGCTTCATTGATTCGGTAGGTTTTGATTTATATTCCCAAATGCTGAAGGAAGCGATCGAACAACGGAAAGGTGAACGGCCAAAAGAGACAAAAAGGGAAGTTGAAATTGAGCTTGAATTAGATGCCTACATTCCGCAGTCTTACATTGATGATGGAAAACAAAAGATTGACATGTACAAAAGGTTTAGAGGCATCGAAACGTTTGATGATTTACAGGAACTGCATGAAGAATTATTGGACAGATTTGGCGAGTATCCAAAGGAAGTAGACTTTTTGTTTAAAGTAGCGAAGCTAAAGTTATATGCACGGCAAGAAAAAGTCGAAGTCATTAAACAAACGAAAGATCTTATCACGATTCTTATTTCAGAGGAAGCAAGCAGCTCCTTTGACGGACAAAAATTGTTCGAGCTAACGGATGAATTCGGTCGCATAGTCGGGTTTGGCATGGAAGGGAAAAGGCTGAAATTAACATTGCAAATTCATAATTTAGAAACTGAAAAATGGCTGTCTATTTTAATGAAGCTGTTGGCAGGCTTAAAAGACGCAAAGAAAGAAGAAGTTTCTGCCGGCTAATATTGAAACAGGGTTAAAATGGAAATGCTGGCAATGGGTTTTTAAGCGGTGTTTGGAAAAAATTCGCTTTCATCATGTATATTACGTGGTTAGTGAAGGATACTAATTTCAACGATGGTGATTGTTCCAAAAATGGAAAAAGGGCAATCACTACTTTACTAATCTTTAGATGAAAGTGAGGCAGCATAAGATGAAAGCAACTGGTATCGTTCGACGGATTGATGATTTAGGCCGTGTAGTCATTCCTAAAGAAATTCGAAGAACATTGCGTATCCGTGAAGGCGACCCATTAGAAATTTTCGTTGACCGAGATGGTGAAGTAATACTGAAAAAATACTCCCCAATCAGTGAATTGAGTGATTTTGCGAAAGAATATGCTGAAGCGTTATTCGATAGCTTAAACAGCCCCGTTCTCATATGTGATCGTGATGCTATTATTGCTGTTTCCGGAGTTTCGAAAAAAGAGTATTTGAATAAAAATATAAGCGAGCTGCTGGAACGGGTGATGGATGAACGGCAATCGGTTTTCATTTCAGAAGAAGAAGAAATTGAAATCGCTGATGGTGTAACAGAACAAGTAAAATCTTATTGCATTGGACCGATCATTGCAAACGGTGATCCTATCGGGGCTGTTGTCATATTTTCGAAAGAGCAGCCTTTAACAGAAGTAGAAAGTAAGGCAGTTGAGACAGCCGCTAGTTTTTTGGCAAGACAAATGGAACAATAAAGGGAATAATTACTTTTTTACTTCTTCCACAAGCAGACTGTCTCCAACACCACGTTAATAAAAGAGACCACAGAATTCACAACAGTTTCTGTGGTCTCTTCTTTATTTCCACTCTTCACGTATTTAACGAACGACGGCGCTACCTGTTTAAAACATCTTTCGGATGGAAAGCTACAACGTAAAACATGATTGTGTTGGATGGATTTATTTCCATCATTTTCAAAGTTCATCTATATGATATTTCGACACGGTTTGTTGAAGTTTTGGTTTTCCTCTTTAGGAACAGACTAAAACCTTTTGTTCCTCTAATTCACCTTCTTATTTTGGGGAATTTTTCTAAAATCCTGCCGATGAATTTGCCAAGAAAGCTCATCACTTCGAAGGGCGGACAGCCAATTCCCTTCACAATAGTCAACAGGATAGCAGGCATTTCATCGCTGTTAAATTTTATTGAGCGTGGCAAGGAGCAGAAAATAAACCTTTCAGGAAAGGTGTCTCTAGGTTTGCGAAAACCACGAAGGTTAAAAATGGGGTATGTGTTAGATTTTTTTTATTTACGGAACTTATGCCGGAATTTGGACTTAAAAGCCGTGAAGTTTAGCCGAGCGCTCTAAAGATTCTCTTTCGGCCGAATGTGGACGAGATTATGTTATAATATGCTGGAAAAAGATGAAGCATGAATTTTGGAAGGAGTAAACGTGTGATTCAAAATGTGCCTCAAGCAAGAACGAACAAATTTTTGCAAGGTGCGGTTTTATTGACGGCTGCTGGAATCATTACGAAAGGATTAAGTGCTATCTACCGAGTTCCTTATCAAAATATTGTAGGGGATATCGGCTTTTATATTTATCAGCAAATATATCCGTTTTTAGCAATTGTCATGGTTTTATCGACAACGGGATTTCCGGTTATTCTGTCAAAGCTGCTGAATGAGTATAGCGATGGCAGCAATTTTAAAAATTTCCGGAAAATATTGGTCGTCTGTTTTTCTTTTTTTGCTTTGATCAGTCTGTTTTCGTTCACGAGCTTGTTTTTAGGAGCTGACAAGCTTGCCCGTTGGATGGGTGATCCGAAACTGGCGCTTTTATTAAAAGCGGCTGCATGTTCGTTTCTGTTTTTTCCATTTATTTCAATGCTAAGAGGCGTTTTTCAAAGCTGCCATGAAATGCTGCCGGTATCTTTGTCGCAAATCGTTGAACAAGCTATACGGGTCGGTGCTTTTTTATCGATCACTTGCTATTTCGTTTATAAAGGATTCGATCTTTATGAAACAGCTGCCGGCGCCATTTTTAGCTCCCTCATTGGGTATATCGGGGCGTTTATGCTTTTGCTTGTATATTGGAAAAAAAGAGTGCCGTTACCGCTTTCCCGATCATCGAAAGAAGCGGCTGTATCTGTGAAAAAGATCTTAACCAAATTGCTGATTTATACTGTGACCTTTTGTTTGACGAGCATGCTGATGATTTTTATGCAATTGGCAGATTCATTTCAGCTGTATAAACTGATGGTCAACAGCGGTGCAGATCCTGAAGCAGCGAAAATAGCAAAAGGCATATATGATCGGGGACAACCGCTATTGCAGGTAGGAACGGTTGCAGCTACATCTCTTGCATTGTCTCTTGTTCCGCTTATTTCATCGTTTCGGCATAAAGCATTTCAATATATTCAGCAGCATGTCGCCTTATCTTTTAAAATTTGTTTGATTGTCGCCATCGGGGCTACGGCAGGTTTAATTTCCATCATCGAGCAAGTTGATTTCATGCTGTTTGCCGATACAAAAGGGGCGGGCGTATTATCGGTGTTCAGCATTTCGATTTTATTTAGCTCGGTTGCGATAACGTCTGCCGGCATTTTGCAAGGAGTCAATGAAACCGTCTGGCCGGCTTTATCTGTTTTAGCCGGAGTAGCCGTGAAAATCTTACTCAATGAATGCTTCATTCCGTTTTTCCATACATACGGGGCGGCATTGGCGACTGTTTGCGGATATGGAGTCGTGTGCTTGTTGAATCTAGCGGTTTTAAATCGGAAAAAATATAAGTTAGCTTCTTTCAAGGCTGTATGGAAAATGATTGGCTCTGCTGTTGTCATGTTTTTATCGATCAAGCTTTACTTTTTTCTATTTGATTTTTTTATATCAGACGAAACGCGTATGAGCGCTTCCATTCAATCATTGACAGCTGTCGTTTTCGGAGCGGCTGTGTATATGTTTTTCATCATCCAATCAGCCATTTTTACAGGGAAGGAAATAGAGAGCTTGCCTTTTAAAAATAAACTGGTTTGTTTGATCAGTGCATGGAAAGAGAGGAAGGAAAATGGATAAGCAAATTACGATTGTTGGCCTGGGTGCGGGGGATGTCGATCAGCTGCCGCTAGGGGTTTTTAAAATTTTGACCTCCAGTCTGCCGCTATTTGTAAGAACAGAGGATCATCCTGTTTTAAGTGAAATTAAAGACGAAATTGGCTCGTTTCAGTCTTTCGATTCCGTTTATGAAATGTTTGATCAATTTGAAGATGTTTATGCGGAAATTGCAAAAAAACTATTGGAGGAAGCAGAAAAATATCAGCATATCGTATATGCGGTACCTGGACATCCGCTTGTTGCAGAAAAAACCGTTCAGCTTTTGCTGAAGGAAATGGAGCAAGGAAAAGTAAATGTGTCGATACAGGGCGGACAATCGTTTTTGGATGCAATGTTTCAAGCTCTGCGCATCGATCCTGTCGAAGGCTTGCAATTCATTGATGCGCAGGATATGAAGCGGGAAGAGCTTTCCTTTCGGCAGCATTTGATTATTTGCCAAGTTTATGACAAGATGATTGCATCGGATGTGAAATTGACGTTAATGGAAGACTTGCCGTTCGATTATGAAGTTTACCTCGTAACGGCTGCAGGGAGCAAATACGAGGACATTAAAAAAGTTCGATTATATGAAATGGATAGATGTGTAGAACTGAGCAATTTAACATCGTTATACATCCCGCCGGTCAAGGATGAACAATTGCTGTATCATCGCTTTTCAGCGTTGCGAAACGTCATTCGAACACTTCGCGGGCCAAACGGCTGTCCGTGGGATCGAAAGCAAACCCATCAATCATTAAAGCGGTACTTAATTGAAGAATGCTACGAGCTGATTGAAGCTATTGATGAAAATGATATTGATCATATGATTGAAGAGCTCGGAGACGTTTTGCTTCAGGTGGTGCTTCATGCCCAAATTGGAGATGACGAAGGATTTTTTACCATTGATGATGTGATTCGCATGTTAACAGATAAAATGATCTGCCGCCATCCCCATGTTTTTGGCAATGTCGAGGCACAAAATGCAGAAGAAGCTGTAAAGAGCTGGGAGGAAGCAAAAAAATCTGAAAACAGGAATGAGAGCGAATCACTTTTAGATTCTGTTTCAAAGGCGCTCCCAGCTCTGTCAAAAGCTTATCAATATCAAAGAAAGGCGGCGAAAATCGGTTTCGATTGGCCGGATGTACTGGATGCTTGGGAGAAGGTGTCAGAAGAACTGCAGGAGTTTAAAAAGGAAATCGATAATGGAGATGGCGGAACGGAAAAAGCAAAAGAAGAGTTCGGCGATATTCTGTTTGCTCTTATTAATGTTGGAAGATTTTACGAAATTGAGCCTGAAGAAGCATTAGTCATGACAAACGAAAAGTTTTCGCGGAGATTTCGGTTTATAGAACAAAAGGCCCGTGATGCTGGGAAAAATTTAAAAAGTATGTCTTTGGCAGAAATGGATCAATATTGGGAAGAGGCTAAAATGAAAGAGAGGGATCGGACATGAGATTAGATAAATTTTTAAAAGTATCGAGGCTGGTGAAAAGACGCACGCTTGCCAAGGAAGTGGCAGATCAAGGAAGAGTGACAATCAACGGGCATCCAGCAAAAGCGAGCTCCAATGTGAAGGTTGGCGACGAGCTGTCCATTCAATTTGGACATAAGGTAGTGACAATAAAAATCGAATCTATAAATGAAACAGTAAAGAAGGAAGAGGCAAAAAATCTTTATACCATTTTGAAGGAAGAACAAAGGACAGATTTATAAAACGCTCCCTGTATTGTACAAGGAAACAACAAGGCTTGTTCTAAACCCTGCACATCTTACATAAAAATGTAAAAGGAAAGCATCCATTAATTAGAGTGCGGGGGGATGATAATGAGCCAGTATTATGGCGGTAACCATTCACATAAAGAAACCGTGCAGGAGCATAATGTAGTCATGAAGGACCGGAAGCTGTTAGATATTTCTGGCGTGAAGCAGGTGGAAAGCTTTGATAATGAGGAATTTTTGCTTGAGACGGTAATGGGTCCGCTCGCGGTTCGGGGAGAACATTTACAAATGAAAAACTTGGATGTCGATAAAGGCGTCGTATCCATAAAAGGAAAAATTTATGAAGTTTCTTATTTAGATGATTTCAGCTCGGAGAAGGCTAAAGGCATTTTTAGCAAGTTGTTTAAATGACCCTTACCACTCAATTTTACACCATGATTGCGATGATCGGCATGGGCAGTTTTCTAGGCGCCGCACTTGATACTTACAATTTTTTTTTAAAAAGATGGGATCGAAAAAGGTGGGTTGTTTTTTTAAACGATTTAGTATTTTGGGCGGTTCAAGGACTTTTAACTTTTTATGTTCTATTGTATGTAAATCAAGGGGAATTAAGATTTTATGTATTTTTAGCACTTTTATGCGGTTTTGCCGCCTATCAAAGCCTCCTACGGAACGGATACATGGCATGTTTGCGGATTATGATAAAAATCGCTGTTTCTATATACCAATTTTTTGTAAAAATCGTTTTACTGCTTCTTATCAATCCTATTAAATGGATAGTTCATATGGCGATAGCATGTTCTATGTCTCTTTTACTATTTTTATGGAAGGTTATCAAATGGTCTTCACAACTCTTATTCAAGTTATGTAAAATATTATTAGCGCCATTACTATGGGGATTGAACATACTTTGGGGAAAAGCTCCTCAACCAATAAAGCAAAAGATGCTGCATTCGAAACAAATCATAGAAGGAATATTCATAAATATAAAGAATATGTTACGTAAGCTGTATCGTCGGTTCCGCTAAATTTAGGAGGGATTGCAGGAATGAGAGAGAAACGAGAGTTGAATGTAGCTATGCTGCAGCAAACAAATGAACCTGGACAAGAAGTTAAAGCTGAGATGAGACAAAGAAGAAAACGAGGGCTAATTCGACGGTTAGCTGCATTTGGTATAATGGCTGTTACTTGTATTGCGATTATGGCGTCAACGCTCGTTTCTCAATCAATTGCTATCAATAAGAAGCTTGAAGAAAAAAAACAGCTTGAAACAAAACTGGAGAATTTAAAAGAAGAGGAAAAAGATTTGAAGGCGGAAATCATCAAGCTGAAGGATGAAGAATATATCACAAAGCTTGCAAGAAAAGATTATTTTTTATCTGATGAAGGAGAAGTCATTTTTAATATTCCGGGGAATGAACAGTAATATTGACCCCGTTTTTTTATTTTTGTATAATTAAATAAATTATTTTTAATTTTTTTATGATTTAAGGAGGAGCATTTTTTTTATGTCAATTGAAGTTGGCAGCAAGTTACAAGGTAAAGTAACTGGCATTACGAATTTTGGAGCATTTGTGGAGCTGCCAGGAGGCTCAACAGGACTTGTTCATATTAGTGAAGTTGCTGACAATTACGTGAAAGACATTCATGATCATTTAAAAGTCGGCGATGAGGTTGAAGTCAAGGTTATTAATGTAGAAGAAGACGGAAAAATCGGATTGTCCATCAAAAAGGCAAAAGATCGTCCAAAAAAACATGATCATCGTTCCAAAGAAAGTTTTGAGCAAAAAATGAGCCGCTTTTTAAAAGAGAGCGAGGACCGTCTTGCTTCACTTCGGCGTCACACTGAATCAAGACGAGGAGGGAGAGGAGCAAGAAGGGGGTAACTTGCTGCTGTTAATGTTATAGATGATCGCAGACCGCCACCTGAAGATTCAGGTGGTGTATTTAAATTGTCCGAAAATTATTTTTTTATTTTATTGTTGACGGCTCTCATGTTCATATGTATTATAGAACATGTGCGTATTTTACATGAACATAAAGATGCAGTTGATTTGGCGGCGTAGCTCAGCTGGCTAGAGCGTACGGTTCATACCCGTGAGGTCGGGGGTTCGATTCCCTCCGCCGCTACCAATTGAATATTGGCCCGTTGGTCAAGTGGTTAAGACACCGCCCTTTCACGGCGGTAACACGGGTTCGAATCCCGTACGGGTCATGAGAAGAGGCTCTTTCTTTAAAAGAAAGAGTCTTTTTTTTATGGAAAAGTTTAAAATTTTGTATTTATATAGGATAGATAAATTTAATTTTTCACCGATTTCAACAAGTTCCGACTCATGTTTTTCGGCTTTCGCTTTTAAAACGGACCAACACGCTGTTACAATCATCTCTTTGAAATGACGCGACTCAATGTCTCAATGGGCTGCTCTGTTCCTTTTAAAAGATTTGTCGTCTATAACAGAAATCGTCGAAATATTCTTATAAACAATTTCCTCCTTTTGACAAATTCCTTTATGAAAAGCTTGTATAATGACTATCAATTACGGTAGTAGGAGGAGTGTCGCTATAATGGAAAAAGTTGAGAGAAGATTTCTGATACCTTTTGCCAATGTCCAATTGGAAAGAACACAATCACTTCTATGGAGATCTTGGAAAAGAGCGGGGCTGCATTTGCATTCTTTTCTGTTTCACAAAGGGTTTGTTTATGTATTGGTCGGGTTTTTGCTGGGGAGAGCTTTTATTTTATCTGAAATTATTCCGTTCGCCCTTCCTTTTTTTGGAGCTGTATGGCTTTTAAAAAGGGACAAGGCATTGCTTGCTGCACTATCACTAATTGCAGGGGCATTCACCATCTCATTGGAATTATGTTTGTTAGTGCTTTCTTCTATATGTATATTTCTTTTGCTTCATAAAATGACTAGTTTTTTCATTAAAACAGATGAAATAAAAATATTGCCTTTTACGATTTTTTCGGGACTTGCTGCCAGCCGCCTTTTATATTCAAAGTTAACTGCAGGATTTATCAGCACGTACGATCTTTTAATGACAGGGGTTGAGGCAGGTCTGTCGATCATCCTGACGTTGATTTTTTTGCAGAGCATCCCGCTTCTTTCAGTGCGGAAATATAAACAAACTTTACGAGTCGAAGAGATTATCTGCTTGATGATTTTGCTTGCGTCCGTCATGACGGGCTTAGTTGGAATCAGTTACCAAAATATACAGGCAGAACACGTTCTTTCACGATATATTGTCCTATTGCTCGCTTTTACCGGAGGTGCAGGCATCGGATGTACAGTTGGTGCTGTAACAGGTTTGGTGCTTAGCCTGGCGAATGTTTCCAATTTGTATCATATGAGCCTACTTGCATTTTCAGGTTTATTGGGAGGTCTGCTAAAGGAAGGACAAAAAGCAGGAGCGTCAGTTGGCCTGATCATTGGCTCACTTTTAATCACGCTATATGGAGAAGGATCGGCTGATGTTTGGACAACCTTATGGGAATCGGGCGCCGCGGTTTTGCTGTTTTTACTGACCCCGAAAAGCTTTACAGAACAGTTGGCAAAGCATATTCCTGGAACAAACGAGCATGTTTTGGAGCAGCAAAAGTATGTTCGAAATATACGTGATATAACTGCTCGGCGGGTTGATCAATTTTCTAACGTTTTTCGGGCATTATCTGAGAGCTTTTCGACTTTTTACCCGGAGGATGGAGAGGATATTGAAAGAGAAACGGATTTATTTTTAAGCAAGATCACCGGACAGACATGCCAAACTTGTTTTAAGAAGGAGAAATGCTGGGTCAACAATTTTGACCAGACATATCAATTAATGAAGCAAGTGATGAATGAAACGAAAGAAAAGACGTATGCAAATAATCGCAGATTGCAGAAAAAGCTTCACAGGCATTGTTCGAAAGCTAATCTAGTGGTCGGGACGATTGAGCAGGAAATGCACTTTTTAGAAGCGAATCGGAAATTAAAAAAGCAAGTGCAAGAAAGCAGAAGATTGGTAGCTGAACAGCTGCTAGGAGTTGCTCAAGTAATGTCCGACTTTTCTCGGGAAATGAAAAAGGAACGGGAACATCATTTTCTGCAGGAAGAGCAAATTTTCTATGCTCTTCAAAACTTCGGTTTAGAAATTGGCCATATTGATATATACAGCCTTGAAAAAGGGAACGTCGATATAGAAATGAGCATTCCGTATTGCGGCGGCCATGGAGAATGTGAAAAAATTATTGCTCCGATGCTTTCCGATATATTAAACGAAATGATCATCGTGAAAAATGAAGAATGTGCAGGTTATCCAAATGGATTTTGCCACGTTGTGTTCGGTTCTGCAAAAGCATACAAAGTGGAAACGGGTGTTGCTCATGCTGCAAAAGGAGGAGGTCTTGTTTCAGGCGACAGCCATTCCATGATTGAATTGGGCGTCGGAAAATTTGCCATAGCCATTAGCGATGGAATGGGGAACGGGGAAAGGGCTCATTTTGAAAGCAATGAAACGATTAAATTGTTGGAAAAAATTCTTCAATCAGGCATTGATGAAAAAATTGCTATCAAAACCATCAACTCTATATTGTCGCTGAGAACGACAGATGAAATTTATGCAACATTAGATTTGTCTATCATTGATTTACAAAGCGCCAATTGCAAATTTATGAAAATCGGATCTACTCCGAGTTTTATTAAACGTGGAAATAAAATTATCAAAATCGAGTCTAGTAATTTGCCGATCGGCATTATCGATGATTTTGAGGTGGACATTGTAGACGAACAGCTAAAAGCAGGAGATTTATTAATTATGATGAGTGACGGAATATTTGAGGGACCAAGGCATGTAGAAAATTATGATTTATGGATGAAAAGAAAAATAAAAGAAATAGAGACAGATGATCCACAAGAAATAGCCGATTTAATTATGGAGGAGGTGATCCGCTCCAGATCGGGGGCAATCGATGACGATATGACGGTTGTGGTGGCTCGAATTAATCATAATACACCGAAATGGGCGGCGATTCCTGTTTCAAATTTTTATAAATCGAAAAAGATAAGCTGATTTTCTGCCATGCTTAGTATAAAACGTTTTCCTTCTGGTGAGGATGGTAATAAATCATTGACCAGGAGGAGGAAAAATGAGAAAAGGGACATTAAAACAAATTTTGTTGTTAACTGACGGATGCTCAAATCATGGTGAAGATCCAATTGCTATGGCGGCTTTAGCTAAGGAGCATGGGATTACTGTCAACGTAATTGGGATTTTAGAAGAGAATGTGATAGATCAAGATGCAATGCAGGAAATAGAAGGAATTGCTGAGGCAGGGGGAGGAGTGAGCCAGGTAGTTTATGCCCATCAGCTTTCACAAACAGTACAGATGGTCACTAGAAAAGCGATGACACAAACATTGCAGGGAGTTGTTAATCGTGAATTAAAGCATATTTTAGGAAAATCAACTTCTATTGAAGAGCTGCCGCCTGAACAGCGTGGTGAAGTTATGGAGGTTGTGGAAGAGCTTGGTGAAACGGTCAATTTAGAAATTTTAATTCTCGTAGATACGAGTGCAAGCATGGGGCCAAAGCTTCCAACGGTAAAAGAAGCGCTTTTTGATTTATCCATTAGCCTAAATTCAAGAATAGGCAATAATCAATATTCGCTGTTTATATTTCCTGGGAAAAGATCAGAAACAGAAATTTTATTGGATTGGACTCCGAAACTGGATTCTTTATCAACCATTTTTCCGAAATTAACGACAGAAGGATTGACACCAACTGGTCCGGCGATAAAAGGAGCTATACAACATTTTAAACAAAAACGCTCATTGAGGGGAATGCTCGATGATGAATACCTCGATGAACAAAGCATGTAAAGTTCTTCCCGGTACCATTATTAAAGGAAAATGGCATGGAAACACGTATCGGATATTAAAAATGCTGGGGTGCGGAGCAACAGGATCGGTTTACCTTATTGAATCCAGTAAAGGGTATGCAGCATTAAAAATAAGTGAAAATAGCATGGGAATCACTTCAGAAGTAAACGTGTTAAAGAGACTGGCCAAGGTCCAAGGTTCGTGCCTTGGGCCTTCTTTGATCGATGTGGACGATTGGTTTAACACAGCTAGCGGAAAGATGCTTCCGTTTTATGTTATGGAGTATGTTAAAGGTGAACATTTTATCCAGTTTATTAAAAATAATGGTGCGATTTGGATTGACGTGCTAATCTTGCAGCTTTTGTCCAATTTGGAGGAGCTTCATCAGTCAGGCTGGGTTTTTGGTGATTTAAAGCCTGACAATCTAATTGTTACAGGACCTCCTCCCAAAATTCGCTGTATTGATGTAGGTGGCACAACGATAAACGGTAGATCCATTAAAGAATTTACAGAGTTTTTTGACAGGGGATACTGGGAATTGGGGACGAGAAAAGCTGAACCGAAATATGATCTTTTTGCAGTCGGTATGATTATTATCAATGCTGTTTTTCAAAAACGCTTTTCAAAAAAAGGAAACAGTAAGGAGCAATTGATGCAAATCATTAACTCCCATCCTTTTTTAAACGAAAGAAAACAAGTGTTGACGAAAGCTTTATTTGGCTCCTATTCATCCGCTTTGGAAATGAAGCAGGATCTTTTGCATCATGTTTCAAACGCTAATTTGCAAAGAAAGAGAAATGTACAAGCACAATCTAAAACGAAAAGGACAGCTAACAATCGAAAAAGAAAGAAAAAGAAAAGCAAAGGGCTGATCGAAACATTGGTGATCATGGTTTGCCTGGCATTTCTATATTCTTTATATATTTTTGCGACACTTCTGTAAATGGCTGCTGCTTGTTTAAAGCGGCAGTGCTTTTCCCCCTTCTCATGCTTCCGCGAGTGCCCCGACTATTTCAAAAAATGTCCGATCTGAACTGCTTCCCTTTTAGGAAAATAACAGTAAAATGCAAAAGGCTTTGTCTTTGCAGAAGGCAGGCAAATAATGATAGGATAAAGATAACTAGAGAAATATTGGATGTGACGGTCTTTGATTCAAAATGTATGTGCGTTTATTGAAAAACATCAATTGCTCCAAAAAAATAGTACGGTCATAGTAGGTGTGTCCGGCGGCCCGGATTCACTGGCACTTCTACATTTTTTAAATACATTTAAAGATCAATATGGCATCACTGTTATAGCAGCACATGTTGATCATATGTTCCGAGGCATAGAATCACAAAAAGAGATGGAATTTGTCATCAATTTTTGCCGGGAATTAAACATACCTTGTTACGCTAAGCAAATCAATGCGGCCCGTTATGCTGAGAAACACCGGTTGAATGCCCAGCAGGCTGCTAGAGAATGCCGCTACCAATTTTTCTTAGAGTTGATGGATCAGCTTCAGGCGGATGCTTTGGCTCTAGCTCATCATGGAGATGACCAAATTGAAACGATTTTAATGAATCTTGTTCGCGGAACAATAGGGAAGGGACTAGCGGGAATTCCTGTCATACGGCCTTTCGGCAGAGGGAGAATCATACGCCCCTTTTTAGCCGCAACAAAGGATGAAATTTTAAAGTATTGTGAAGAATTTCAGCTGGCGCCCCGATTTGATCCAAGCAATGAAAAAGATACGTATACACGGAACAGGTTTCGCAAATATGTTTTGCCGTTTTTGAAAAAGGAGAACAAAAGGCTGCATGAACATTTTCAATATTTCAGTGAGGTCTTTTTGGATGATGAGCGATTTTTGGAGGAATTAACGAAGGAAAAATTAAATAAAGTAGTGATAAGAAAAACGAATTCTTCCGTTACTATTCATAAACAAGAATATAAAAAGCTTCCTGATCCGATCAAAAGGAGAGCGGTTTATCAAATATTGAATGATCTGATAAAAAGCGGCTCCTTCTCGGCTGTTCATATTGAAAATGTAAACGAATTTTTGATGAAAGCGCACCCTTCGGGGATGCTTCATTTGCCTATGGGGCTCAAAGTCATAAAATCTTATGATGAATGCACCTTTACGTTTCAATCGCCAAATAGTGAATCTTTCTGCTACACGGTACCGGTACCGGGAAAATTACATTTGCCGAACGGGAAAATATTTTTTACTGAAACCTTTTTTGGGATTCCTTCGTATAAAGGTGATGACGTTTTCTATCTTCCAAAAAAATGGTACGTTCCGCCTTTAATTATTCGGAGCAGAAAAAAAGGAGACAAAATGACAATTAAAGGCATGAACGGCACGAAAAAGGTAAAAGATATTTTTATTGATAAAAAAATACCGAGGGAAGAGCGCAACCTTCTCCCAATCGTTGAAAATGGCAACGGCCAAATCATATGGATTCCGCTTGTAAAAAAATCAAATTTAGAGGAATTTAGCATTACCAATGAATCTTATATTGTATTACAATATAAAGAGCAGTGATCTCATCAGGAGGAAAGAAAATGATCGAGGATATTGAAAAAGTCTTAATTTCAGAAGAAGAAATCAAAGAAAAAGTGAAAGAATTAGGGGCGATATTAACGGAGGAATATAAAAATAAGTTTCCCCTCGCTATCGGGGTTTTAAAAGGCGCTATGCCGTTTATGGCGGATTTAATAAAGCATATTAATACATATTTGGAAATTGATTTTATGGACGTTTCCAGTTATGGAAACAAAACCGTTTCATCGGGTGAGGTGAAAATAATTAAGGATTTAGACACTTCCGTCGAAGGCCGGGATCTTTTAATCATTGAAGATATAATCGATAGCGGATTGACATTAAGCTATTTAGTCGATCTTTTCCGGTACCGGAAAGCAGCATCCGTTAAAATTGTAACCCTTTTGGACAAACCGAGCGGGCGAAAGGCAAATATTGAGGCAGATTATGTATGTTTTGAAGTTCCGGATGCGTTCGTTGTCGGTTATGGTCTGGACTATGCGGAAAAATACCGCAATCTTCCGTTTATAGGGATATTAAAGCCTGAAGTTTATCAAAATAAATAATGATCGTTGAAAGGATAGCGTATCAGTTGTGCTGGGATGATTTTCTATGATACTATTGAATATAGTTTGTTTCATTGTGGGAGGAGGTAAGGAATGAATCGGATTTTCCGAAACACCATATTTTATTTGCTGATTTTTTTAGTGGTTATCGGCGTTGTGAATTTTTTTCAGGGCGGTAACCAAAAAACTGAACAAATGACATATAGTACCTTCATCTCCAATTTGGAAAACGGAGATGTTGAAAATATAACGTTAAAACCAGTAAGAGGAGTATATGAAGTCAGAGGACAGCTGAAGGGATATGAAGAAAATCAATACTTTATCACCTATTTATCAGGCGATGACGCATTAAACCTCATCAATACGGCTGCTTCAAAAAATCAAACGGAAGTTAAATGGTCCCCAGCAGATGATACAAACGGATGGGTGCAATTTTTCACATCCCTCATCCCATTTATTATAATCTTTATTTTGTTCTTCTTTGTGCTCAATCAGGCTCAAGGCGGCGGAAGCCGAGTTATGAACTTCGGGAAGAGCAAGGCAAAGCTGTATAACGACGACAAGAAAAAAGTAAAATTTAAAGATGTTGCAGGAGCCGATGAGGAAAAGGCTGAACTAGTGGAAGTTGTTGAATTTTTAAAGGATCCCCGCAAGTTTTCTGAACTTGGAGCGCGCATACCGAAAGGAGTCCTTTTAGTAGGCCCTCCGGGAACTGGTAAAACATTGCTGGCCCGCGCGGTGGCTGGAGAAGCAGGTGTGCCGTTTTTCTCCATAAGCGGATCTGATTTTGTTGAGATGTTTGTCGGTGTAGGTGCTTCTCGTGTTCGGGATTTGTTTGAGACGGCTAAGAAAAATGCCCCATGTATCATTTTTATTGATGAAATTGATGCTGTTGGACGCCAAAGAGGAGCGGGATTAGGCGGCGGTCACGATGAACGTGAACAAACGTTAAATCAGCTTCTCGTTGAGATGGATGGATTTAGCTCCAACGAAGGAATCATTATTATTGCGGCGACAAACCGTCCGGATATTTTAGACCCAGCCCTTCTCCGCCCTGGTCGATTTGACCGTCAAATTACGGTTGATCGTCCGGATGTGAAGGGGCGCGAAGCAGTGCTCAAAGTACATGCACGCAATAAACCGTTGGATGAATCGGTGAATTTGCGGAACATTGCGATGAGAACGCCGGGCTTTTCTGGAGCTGACTTGGAAAACCTATTGAATGAGGCTGCTCTCGTTGCTGCTCGCCAAAATAAAAAGAAAATCGATATGGCGGATATAGATGAGGCAACCGATCGTGTAATTGCAGGACCTGCGAAAAAAAGCAGGGTTATTTCGGAAAAGGAGCGCCGTATTGTTGCCTATCATGAAGGCGGACATACCGTTATCGGTCTCGTTTTAGATGAGGCGGAAATGGTGCATAAAGTAACGATTGTTCCTCGGGGTCAAGCTGGAGGATATGCTGTCATGCTGCCAAAAGAAGACCGCTATTTCATGACAAAACCTGAGCTCCTTGACAAAATAACAGGATTGCTTGGCGGTCGGGTTGCGGAAGAAATTGTTTTCGGTGAAGTTAGCACCGGTGCCCACAACGACTTCCAGCGTGCGACAAATATTGCGCGCAGAATGGTTACAGAATTTGGAATGTCAGAAAAATTGGGTCCATTGCAATTTGGAAGCTCTCAAGGCCAGGTCTTTTTAGGGCGTGACATCCAAAGTGAGCAAAATTATAGTGATGCGATTGCTTATGAAATCGACTTAGAAATTCAGCGCATCATTAAAGAATGTTATGAAAAAGCAAAGCGAATTTTGACAGAAAATCGCGATAAACTTGAACTAATTGCAAAAACGTTATTAGAAGTGGAAACACTTGATGCAGAACAAATTAAACATCTGGTGGAACACGGTTCATTGCCTGATAAGTCTGAACAAAAAGCAGCTTCAGAAAATGTGAAAAAAGAAGAGAACAACCAAAAAGATGAAGCTGTAAAAGTCAATATTCAGACAAAGAAAGATGAGGCTCCCTCTATCAAACCGGAGCTTAAAGAAGAATAAGTAATAAAGCCGTCAACTATACAAAGTTGGCGGTTTTCTATTGCCTTCGTGCCCGATAGCAGCCTACTGCGATCAATATGTGATATGATGATGAGGGAATGTTTGAACGAAGGGAAAAGGTGATGGACATGATTTTAGCTTTAGATGTTGGGAATACAAACACCGTGATTGGAGTATACGAAAAAGAACAATTGCTTTACCATTGGCGAATTGAAACCAATCGACATAAAACCGAAGATGAATACGGAATGATGTTTAAATCATTGTTTGAATACGTAGGATTAAAATTTTCGGACATAACGGGAATCATTATTTCTTCTGTCGTTCCACCGATTATGTATGCCATGGAAAAAATGTGCGAGAAATATTTTCATGTAGATCCGCTTATTGTCGGCCCAGGAATTAAAACAGGCCTTAATATAAAGTATGATAATCCGCGTGAAGTTGGGGCGGACAGGATCGTCAATGCAGTTGCCGGTGTTCATTTATATGGCTGTCCGCTTATTATTGTTGATTTCGGCACAGCAACAACTTATTGCTACATTAATGAAAAAGGACAATATGAAGGCGGTGCCATTGCACCAGGGATTAACATTTCCACCGAAGCTTTATACTCAAAAGCCGCGAAGCTTCCTAGAATCGAAATCGCCAAACCCGATCATATTATTGGGAAAAATACAGTAGCCGCCATGCAATCAGGAATTTTATTCGGCTATGTTGGCCAAGTAGAAGGAATTGTCAGAAGGATGAAAGCGCAAGCTAAAAAAGAACCGAAAGTTATTGCAACAGGCGGTCTAGCTGGGTTAATCGCCAATGAATCTGACATGATCGAAATCGTTGATCCATTGTTAACATTAACAGGCTTGCGGTTAATTTACGAACGAAATCTCGGAAGGGAGTAGGAAACAAATGAACGATTATTTAGTCAAATCTTTGGCCTATGACGGAGGAGTGCGTGCATATGCAGTGAAGACGACTGATACAGTGAGTGAAGCTCAACGTCGCCACCAAACATGGCCGACTGCTACCGCTGCTCTTGGAAGAGCAATGACAGCCGGCGTGATGATGAGTTCGATGCTGAAAGGTGATGAGAAGCTGACGATAAAAATAGAAGGCGGCGGTCCAATAGGAGCCATTGTTATTGACAGTAATTCAAAAGGTCAAGTGAGAGGTTATGTATCCAATCCTAAGACCCATTTTGAATTAAATAAACATGGAAAACTGGATGTAGCCCGCGCAGTCGGGAAAAACGGTACATTGTCGATTGTTAAGGATTTAGGATTAAGGGAGCATTTTTCCGGTAAAGTCCCTATTATTTCCGGGGAGCTGGGAGAAGATTTTGCCTATTATTTAGTGACGTCAGAGCAAGTCCCGTCTTCAGTAGGAGTGGGAGTTTTAGTCAATCCTGATAACTCTGTTCTGGCTGCTGGCGGATTTATTATTCAGCTTATGCCGGGAACTGAAGAATCAATCATTACGGAAATTGAGACGCGGTTACAAACAATAGAGCCGATCTCTAAGCAAATTCAAAAAGGGCTGACTCCTGAAGAAATATTGGAAGGTGTTCTGGGCGAAGGGAATATGAAAGTGATCGATCGCATGCCTGTCAGCTTCCACTGCAGCTGTTCTAAAGATAGGTTTGCAAATGCCATTATTAGTCTAGGAGAAGAGGAAATTCAACAAATCATCGATGAGGATGAAAAAGCTGAAGCTCAATGCCATTTTTGTAATGAGATATATGTGTTTTCAAAAGAAGAGTTGCAGGAATTAAAAGAAGCGGCATCTAGAAAATAGCTTATGGCAAGGAGCTGGAGGAATGAGTAAAAAAGCGCTTTTGGTCATAATTTTCAGTCTTGTATTAACGAACTGCGTGACGATTGCCTTTTTGGTAAGTGCTTATACAAGAGAAGCGCAAAAAGAGAAAAATGATGAAATTGTTGCCAAAATCGGCGATAGCCGCATTACGAGGCAGGAATGGTTAAGTGAACTGGAAAAACGATTTGGGAAAACAACACTTGAGGAAATGATCAATATTCAAGTTGTGGACGAGCTTGCAAAAAAGAATCATATTGATGTAGATGAAAAAACAGTTGAACGTGAAATACAAATGTATAAAATATCGTCTCAATCATACGGCGATAGCGTGCTTAACGACAAAGAACTGAGAAAACAAATTCGCTATAGTATTTTATTAGAAGAGCTTTTAACGAAAGATGTCAACATTAGTGAGAATGAATTGAAGAAATTTTATGAAGAAAATAAACATCAATATATTATGAATGACACGTATCATCTTTCCCATATCGTGGTTGATTCAAAAAAAGAAGTCCAACAAATTATAAATGAATTAAAAGGCGGATCAAGCTTTGAAGGGATTGCAGCTGAACGGTCCAAGGATCAGTTGACGGCGAAGGAAGGCGGAGACCTCGGTTATGTTTCCGAAGGTTCCAGCGATGTACCGCCGGAATATATTGAACAAGCTAAAACAATGAAGGTCAATGAGTGGTCGGACCCAATACCGCTGGAAAGAGGATATGCGATTATATTTTTGCATGAGAAAATAAAAGGAGAACAGCTGGAGTTTGACGAAGTAAAGGATCAGATTCGCAGGCAAATCGCTTTGGAACAGATGGAAGGAAATGTATCAGCAAAGCAGCTGTGGGATGACATCGGCGTAACATGGTTTTATGAAAAATGAAGAAAAAGATTGACAATTCATAAATTTATTGGTATATTATTTTCAATAAAACCAATATAATTACTCGGAAATAGAGGTGTATAAGATGGCAGTTGTTGCAAACTCTATATTAGATCTAATTGGAAAGACTCCTGTTGTAAAATTGGGAAAAATTGTAGAAGAGGACAGTGCAGACGTTTATTTAAAGCTTGAATTTTTTAACCCTGGATCAAGTGTAAAGGACCGTATTGCATTAGCAATGATTGAAGCGGCAGAAAAAGAAGGCAAATTAAAACCAGGAGACACAATTATCGAACCGACAAGCGGAAACACAGGGATCGGTTTAGCAATGGTGGCAGCTGCAAAAGGTTTACATGCTATTTTAGTTATGCCAGAAACAATGAGTTTAGAGCGCCGTAATTTATTGCGTGCATATGGAGCAGAGCTTGTTTTAACTCCTGGTCCAGAAGGCATGAAAGGGGCTATTAAAAAAGCAGAAGAGCTTGCGGAAAAACACGGCTATTTCATGCCGCAGCAATTTAAAAACCGTGCAAATGTAGAAATTCACCGTTTAACAACTGGCCCGGAAATCGTTGAGCAAATGGGTGATCAATTGGATGCATTTGTCGCCGGAATCGGTACTGGAGGTACGATTACTGGTGCTGGTCAAGTATTAAGAGAAAAATATCCGAACATAAAAATTTATGCTGTTGAGCCGGCTGATTCACCTGTATTATCGGGTGGAAAACCAGGTCCGCATAAAATTCAAGGTATTGGAGCAGGATTTGTTCCGGATATTTTAAATACAGAGATTTATGATGAAGTCATTACTGTTACAACTGAGCAAGCTTTTGAAACCGCTAGAAAAGCTGCGAGAGAAGAAGGAGTATTAGGCGGAATTTCTTCAGGTGCTGCCATTTTCTCTGCATTGAAAGTGGCGAAAGAGCTAGGAAAAGGCAAAAAGGTACTAGCAGTCATCCCAAGTAATGGAGAAAGATATTTAAGTACTCCATTATATAAGTTTGACGAAGAATAATAGAATGAATAATAGTTTAAAGGCTGTCGACGAATTTTGTCGGCAGCCTTTTGGATTTTATGTGAAGGGGAAAAATAATACTGTTGATGCCAAGCTCTCCTTCTTGTTGTAAAATAAGTTTATGGGTGAAGGAGAGTGAACGATGGAATTTGTGAGAAAACTGCTGGCAGTCCAAATACCTTTTGAAAAAGAACGATTTTTCAATCGCTTTGAAACGCTGGCAAAACAACAACAACATTACGCTCTTCTCGAAAGCGGAAGAGGCGGCCGCTACAGCATAGCTGGTTTAAACCCTTTTGCCGTCATACAAGGAAAAAACGGGGCAATTACGATCTATAGCGGGAACAAAAAAGAAGTAAAGGAAGGAAATCCGCTCTTGCTCTTTGAAGGATGGATGAAACAGTTTAAATGTGAAAGCGATCCTTCCCTTCCCGACTTTCAAGGAGGCGCTATCGGCTTTATTAGCTATGATGCAGTTCGTTATTTCGAAAAATTACCCAATATAGCTGTGGACGATTTACACGTGCCCGACATTTATTTTATCGTTTTTCAAGATATCGCCGTTTTTGATCATACTGAAAAAACACTTTGGCTGATAACGTATCATAAACATGGGGAAAAAGATGCTGCACAAAAGCGGCTGGAAGAAATGAAAGCTTTATGGTGTAAGCAAAGTGAGGAAACGATTTTCAGCTATACGAATTCAGCTGATCTCAGCTATGAGCCGATAATGTTTATGGAACAGCCGTTTAAAAAAGCTGTTGAAAGAGTAAAGGATTATATTGCAAGCGGTGATGTATTTCAAGTCAACTTATCCGTCAGACAAGCAAAACCGCTTTCGACGCATCCGTTTGAAATTTATAAAGCATTACGGAAAATTAACCCATCCCCATATATGGCCTATATTCATACTCCTGAGTTTCAAATTGCCAGTGGATCTCCAGAGCTGCTCATAAAAAAGAGGGGAAATGTACTGAATACCCGTCCGATTGCTGGAACGAGATCAAGAGGAAGAAGCGATGAAGAAGACCGCCAGCTTTCTGAGGAATTAATCACCAATGAAAAAGAACGTGCAGAACATATCATGCTTGTAGATTTAGAACGAAATGATCTAGGGCGGGTATGTAAATATGGCAGTGTTGAAGTTAACGAACTGATGGCTATTGAGAAATATTCACATGTCATTCATATCGTGTCAAATGTTCGCGGCGAGCTGCAAGAAGGAAAAGGATTTTACGACATTATGCGTGCTGTATTTCCGGGCGGCACAATCACGGGAGCGCCGAAGGTTCGAACAATGGAAATAATTGAAGAGCTGGAGCCGACTAGAAGAGGGTTATATACTGGTTCGATCGGCTGGCTCGGCTTTAATGGAGATTTAGAATTTAATATTGTAATACGGACGCTACTGGCTAAAAACGGTTGGGGTTATGTGCAAGCAGGTGCTGGAATCGTCATTGATTCTGTTGCAGAATATGAATATAAAGAGTGTTTGAAAAAAGCAAAAGCGTTATGGAAAGCAAAAGATTTGAGCGAAGATGAGAACAAGTTAGTTAGAGGTGAGAAGAGATGATTTTAATGATTGATAACTATGATTCTTTTACGTACAATTTAGTCCAATACCTTGGTGAGCTCGGCGAAGAGCTTGTTGTCAGACGAAATGATGAAATTACGATTGAGGAAATTGAACAGCTCAATCCAGCCTATTTGATGATTTCTCCCGGTCCGTGTACGCCGAATGAGGCGGGGATCAGCATGGAGGCAATTAAGTATTTCGCAGGGAAAATTCCGATTTTTGGCGTATGCTTAGGTCATCAATCAATAGCTCAAGTGTTCGGTGGGGATGTTGTTCGCGCAGACAAATTAATGCACGGGAAAACATCGCAAATTTATCATGACGGAAAAACTATTTTCGACGGCTTAGACAACCCGTTCACCGCTACAAGGTACCACTCTTTAATTGTCAAAAAAGAAACGCTTCCGGATTGCTTTGAAATTTCAGCATGGACGAATGACGGAGAGATTATGGGAATCCGCCATAAATCTTTGCCGGTTGAAGGCGTGCAGTTTCATCCGGAATCAATTATGACTGAACATGGAAAACTGATGTTAAAGCATTTCCTTTCCTATTATCGTACGGAAGAAAAGAGTGTATAAAAGTGTACTTATATGTAAATGGTGAATATAAAAAGCAGGATGAGCTGCATATTTCTCCGTTCGATCATGGATTTTTATACGGAATCGGCGCTTTTGAAACATTAAGGACTTATAACGGTCATCCATTTTTACTGTATGATCATATCGATCGCTTAAATGCAGCGGTTCGCGAGCTTGGCATAGATTTTTCTCTTTCTTACTCGGAAGCAGAACAAATTATTAAAAGACTGCTTGAATTAAATCATTTAAATAATGCATATATCCGGATAAATGTTTCAGCGGGTGCAGAGGAGCTGGGGTTGTCGGCGGCTCCTTATAAAAATCCGGTGTTAATCTTTTTTATAAAAGAGTTAAATTTGCCGGAAAGATTGACAAAACAGGGGGTCATTCTTTCGGTTCGGCGAAACACGCCGGAAGGATCATTTCGCATAAAATCGCACCATTTTTTAAATAATGTGCTGGCAAAGAGAGAAATTGGAGATAGTCCGAAAACGGAAGGTATATTTTTAACACATTCAGGATATGTCGCAGAAGGGATTGTTTCCAACATTTTTTGGGTAAAAAACAACACCGTCTATACACCGGCTGTCAGCACAGGAATATTAAACGGAATTACTAGACAGTTCGTGTTAACCATCCTTGAAAAACATCGCATTCCTTATGAAGAAGGATTGTATCCATTGGATCATCTGTTATCTGCACAAGAAGCTTTTATCACAAATTCCTTGCAGGAGATTGTCCCAATTACACATATTGGTCAGACTGCATTTGCAGGTGAACAGGGAATTTTGACCAATCGATTAATCACCATTTATAAGAAGGTGCGGCACCATATTTTGACAAGATCTGAATTCGAAGTGGGTGATGAACAATGGGTGTAATAGAGAAAGAAAAAATATTACAGTGCGGACCGTATCAATTACACTACGAAGATAAAACCCAAGTAATGGGAATATTAAACGTTACGCCTGATTCTTTTTCGGACGGCGGAAAATTTAATGATATCGAGAAAGCTTTAAAGCATGCAAAAGAAATGGTGGAAAATGGCGCCGATATCATTGATGTCGGGGGTGAATCAACCCGTCCGGGCCATGAACCCGTTTCAGAAGAGGAGGAGCTGGCCAGAGTTCTTCCAGTCATTGAAAAATTATCAAAAGAAATTCATGTTCCTATTTCCATTGATACGTACAAAGCGAATGTGGCAAAAAAAGCGGTGGAAGCTGGAGCAACCATCATCAATGATGTTTGGGGGGCGAAAAAGGAGCCGGACATCGCTCGCGTGGCAGCAGAATATAACGTCCCAATCATTCTAATGCACAATCGAGAAAAAGAAGGGTATAACGATCTGATTAAAGACATGATTTCCGATTTAATGGAAAGTGTCGAGATCGCCAAAAAAGCAGGCGTTCGGGACGAACAAATCATCCTAGATCCAGGAATCGGTTTTGCCAAAACTTTTGAAGATAATCTCTACGTCATGCGTCATCTGGAGGAATTTACAAACCTTGGTTTCCCTGTTTTGCTGGGTACGTCGAGAAAAAGATTTATCGGACGAGTTCTCGATCTACCGGTAGAGGAGCGTATGGAAGGCACAGCGGCTACCGTATGCTTAGGAGTGCAAAAGGGCTGTCAATTCGTTCGGGTTCATGACGTTAAACCGATTGCGCGGATGGTGAAAATGATGGATGCGATGCTCGGAAAGGGGCGCGATCACGATTGATAAGATCTATGTAACGGGAATGGAGTTTTGGGGCTATCATGGCGTTTATCCTGAAGAGAATAAACTTGGACAGCGATTTCGAGTTGATGTTATTTTAGAGACGGATCTAAAGCAAGCAGGAAAAACGGATGAACTAGATGATACAGTGAATTATGCGAAAGTGTACACGGTTTGCAAGGAAATTGTGGAAGGCAAGCCCTATAAGCTTATTGAAGCCGTTGCAGAAAATTTAGCATCTGAACTGTTAAAAGAGTTTTCGACTGTTTTGTATTGCACAGTAAAAGTGGTAAAGCCGGATCCGCCAATCCCGGGTCATTACAAGTCTGTAGCAGTAGAAATCAAAAGGGGAAGAACATGAAAAACTATGCATATATTTCTTTAGGATCGAATATCGGCGATCGGGAATATTATTTGGAAGAAAGCATCAATCAATTGAACAGGCATCCAGATGTTGAGGTTATCAAAATGTCTTCTATTTATGAAACCGATCCGGTTGGTTATATTGACCAAGAATTGTTTTTGAACATGGTCATTAAAATCGCGACGAATTTCACGCCGTATGAGCTGCTGGCATTTACGCAAAAAATCGAATATGATTTAGGAAGATCAAGGGAAGTTAAATGGGGGCCTAGAACGATAGACCTTGACATTTTATTATATAATAACGAAAATATTGAAACAGAACAGCTTACCATACCTCATCCGAGAATGTTTGAACGATCTTTCGTATTGATTCCTTTGTTTGAAATTGATCGTGATGTACAATGGCCTAATCAGCATCGTTCTTTACTGGTTTTAATAGATCAATTAAAAGATAAAAAAGGAGTGCGAATATGGAAGCAGAAAAATGGGGAAGAAGGATTCGCGCTTTTAGAAAGCTAAAAGGATATACACAAGAAAGCCTTGCAAAAGACTTAGGCGTTTCTGTATCGGTTCTTGGTGAAGTTGAAAGGGGCAACAGACTTCCCAGCAAGGAATTAGTAGAAATTATTGCTGCTAAGCTGAATGTAAGCGTGAACGAGCTGATGCCTGAGGATACTGAAAAATAAAGGAGGCAGGTGAAATTGTTTAAAATAGGAGATATTCAATTGAAAAACCGTGTTGTGCTTGCTCCGATGGCCGGCGTATGCAATTCGGCTTTTCGGCTGACGGTCAAAGAATTTGGAGCGGGTTTAGTTTGTGCTGAAATGGTCAGCGATAAAGCCATTTTATATAAAAATGCGAAAACAATGGACATGCTCTATATTGATGAACGGGAAAAACCATTAAGCTTGCAAATTTTTGGCGGTGAAAAAGAAACATTAGTGGAAGCGGCAAAATTTGTCGATAACAATACAACAGCAGATATCATCGATATTAACATGGGCTGTCCTGTACCGAAAATTACGAAATGTGATGCCGGAGCAAAATGGCTTCTTGATCCCAATAAAATTTATGACATGGTTGCCGCTGTTGTGGATGCAGTGAAAAAACCGGTAACTGTCAAAATGCGCATGGGTTGGGATGAAGAACATATTTATGCGGTGGAAAATGCCCAAGCCGTTGAGCGGGCAGGGGGCAAGGCTGTTGCATTGCATGGACGAACCCGTGTTCAAATGTATGAGGGAGAAGCCAACTGGGACATTATTAGAGAAGTTAAGCAGGCTGTGAATATTCCGGTGATTGGCAACGGGGATGTCAAAACCCCTCAAGATGCAAAGAGAATGCTGGACGAGACGGGTGCAGACGGGGTTATGATCGGCCGTGCTGCATTAGGCAACCCATGGATGATCTATCGCACTGTTAAATATTTAGAAACGGGAGAATTAATTGAAGAGCCGACAGTTCGAGAAAAGATTGATGTATGCAAACTGCATTTAGAACGTTTAATCAATTTAAAAGGTGAGCACATCGCTGTTAGAGAGATGCGTAAACATGCCGCTTGGTATTTAAAAGGTATTCGAGGCAATGCAAAAGTGAGAAATGCTATTAATAACTGTGAAACAAAAGAAGAACTGGTCTCCCTTCTTGAACGTTTTGCAAGTGAAGTGGAAGAGAAAGAGCGTCAATCCGCATAAAGACAATCTGCTTTCTCTTATACTTTGACGGCTGCCAGTAATCTGGCAGTTTTCTATGTTAAATTTTAAGATTATTGGAGTGGATACGTATGAGCAAAGAAGGTTTGCATAACCAAGAAGAGTTGAATGATCAATTGCAGGTTCGCAGGGAAAAGCTTCATGCATTAAAAGATAAAGGAATCGACCCTTTCGGAAAAAAATTTGAACGCTCGCATCAGGCGATTGAACTAAAAGAGCAGTACGGCGAGTTTACAAAGGAAGAACTTGAGGAAAAAAATATTTTTGTTTCTATAGCTGGCAGAATTATGACAAAACGTGGAAAAGGGAAAGCAGGTTTCGCCCATATCCAAGATTTGTCGGGCCAAATTCAAATTTATGTTCGGAAGGACAGCGTCGGCGAGGATCAGTATGAAATTTTTGATATGGCTGACTTAGGTGATCTTATTGGCGTGAAGGGAACGGTTTTTAAAACAAAAGTAGGCGAGCTCTCGGTAAAAGCAACGGAATTTGTGCTGCTCACGAAAGCTTTGCGCCCTCTTCCTGATAAATACCATGGCCTTAAAGATATTGAACAGCGCTACCGCCAGCGCTATTTAGATCTTATTATGAACCCTGACAGCAAAAACACATTTATAACAAGAAGCAAAATCATCCAATCCATGCGCCGTTATTTAGACAGTCACGGGTATTTGGAAGTAGAAACACCAATGATGCACTCCATTGCTGGAGGAGCGGCAGCACGCCCGTTTATCACTCATCATAATGCTTTGGATATGCCTTTGTACATGAGAATTGCTATTGAGCTTCATTTGAAAAGGCTGATTGTCGGCGGTTTAGAAAAAGTTTATGAAATCGGCCGCGTTTTCCGCAACGAAGGCGTTTCAACAAGACATAATCCTGAATTCACCATGCTTGAACTGTACGAGGCATATGCAGATTTCCATGATATTATGGAATTGACAGAAAACATGATTGCTCATATTGCACAAGAAGTATTAGGTACAACGACAATCCAATACGATGAATATAAAGTGGACTTGAAACCAAAATGGAAGAGACTTCACATGGTAGATGCGATTAAAGAATATACAAATGTTGATTTTTGGAATGTCACATCTGCCGAAGAAGCGCGGGCATTAGCTGAAGAACACGGAGTAGAAATTAACGAAAATATGCAATACGGCCATATTGTCAATGAGTTCTTCGAGCAAAAAGTCGAGGATAAACTAATTCAGCCGACATTTATTTACGGTCACCCTGTTGAAATTTCTCCGCTCGCCAAAAAGAATGAAGCGGATCCAAGATTCACAGATCGCTTTGAATTGTTTATTGTCGGCCGCGAGCATGCAAATGCCTTTACGGAATTAAACGATCCTATTGATCAACGTGAACGCTTTGAAGCTCAATTAAAAGAAAGAGAGCAGGGAAATGACGAGGCGCATATGATGGACGAAGATTTCATTGAAGCTCTTGAATATGGCATGCCTCCAACAGGTGGGCTTGGCATTGGCATTGACAGATTAGTCATGCTTTTAACCAATTCTCCGTCTATTCGCGATGTTCTTTTATTCCCGCAGATGAGAAACAAATGATGATTTTCAAAAGGGAGACGGCTGTCTCCCTTTTGTCTCCCTGCTGGAAATGGAATAATTTTTTTATATAAAATAAATTTTTTTATGCAAAACTATTGATTTGTTATGAAAATGGTGTTATATTAATACCCGTCCTTATTGATGACCAATGATACAATGATAAAAAAATCTGTTGACAAAGTAAAAATTTAAGGTTATTATAAGAAAGTCGTCTTTTTTTCAACATGATCTTTGAAAACTGAACAAAACGAAAAGCGTGCCTGTTGATTCTAAAAGAGCATTTGGTGACAAACTTTTTTTGGAGAGTTTGATCCTGGCTCAGGACGAACGCTGGCGGCGTGCCTAATACATGCAAGTCGAGCGGACCGAAGGGAGCTTGCTCCTTTAGGTTAGCGGCGGACGGGTGAGTAACACGTGGGCAACCTGCCCTGCAGACTGGGATAACTTCGGGAAACCGGAGCTAATACCGGATAACACCGAAAACCGCATGGTTTTCGGTTGAAAGGCGGCTTTTAGCTGTCACTGCAGGATGGGCCCGCGGCGCATTAGCTAGTTGGTGAGGTAACGGCTCACCAAGGCGACGATGCGTAGCCGACCTGAGAGGGTGACCGGCCACACTGGGACTGAGACACGGCCCAGACTCCTACGGGAGGCAGCAGTAGGGAATCTTCCGCAATGGACGAAAGTCTGACGGAGCAACGCCGCGTGAGCGAAGAAGGTCTTCGGATCGTAAAGCTCTGTTGTCAGGGAAGAACAAGTGCCGTTCGAACAGGGCGGTACCTTGACGGTACCTGACGAGGAAGCCACGGCTAACTACGTGCCAGCAGCCGCGGTAATACGTAGGTGGCAAGCGTTGTCCGGAATTATTGGGCGTAAAGCGCGCGCAGGCGGTTCCTTAAGTCTGATGTGAAATCTCGCGGCTCAACCGCGAGCGGCCATTGGAAACTGGGGAACTTGAGTGCAGGAGAGGGGAGCGGAATTCCACGTGTAGCGGTGAAATGCGTAGAGATGTGGAGGAACACCAGTGGCGAAGGCGGCTCTCTGGCCTGTAACTGACGCTGAGGCGCGAAAGCGTGGGGAGCGAACAGGATTAGATACCCTGGTAGTCCACGCCGTAAACGATGAGTGCTAAGTGTTAGAGGGTATCCACCCTTTAGTGCTGCAGCAAACGCATTAAGCACTCCGCCTGGGGAGTACGGCCGCAAGGCTGAAACTCAAAGGAATTGACGGGGACCCGCACAAGCGGTGGAGCATGTGGTTTAATTCGAAGCAACGCGAAGAACCTTACCAGGTCTTGACATCCCCTGACAACCCTAGAGATAGGGCGTTCCCCTTTCGGGGACAGGGTGACAGGTGGTGCATGGTTGTCGTCAGCTCGTGTCGTGAGATGTTGGGTTAAGTCCCGCAACGAGCGCAACCCTTGACCTTAGTTGCCAGCATTCAGTTGGGCACTCTAAGGTGACTGCCGGCTAAAAGTCGGAGGAAGGTGGGGATGACGTCAAATCATCATGCCCCTTATGACCTGGGCTACACACGTGCTACAATGGGTGGTACAAAGGGCAGCGAAACCGCGAGGTGGAGCGAATCCCAAAAAACCACTCTCAGTTCGGATTGCAGGCTGCAACTCGCCTGCATGAAGCCGGAATCGCTAGTAATCGCGGATCAGCATGCCGCGGTGAATACGTTCCCGGGTCTTGTACACACCGCCCGTCACACCACGAGAGTTTGTAACACCCGAAGTCGGTGGGGTAACCCTTACGGGAGCCAGCCGCCGAAGGTGGGACAAATGATTGGGGTGAAGTCGTAACAAGGTAGCCGTATCGGAAGGTGCGGCTGGATCACCTCCTTTCTAAGGATATATACATTGAAATAGGGTACGCTTTTCCGTTTTGTTTAGTTTTGAAGGATCATATCCTTCTTGATTGTTCTTTGAAAACTGGATAACGGAAAGACATTCACGAATAGATCGCTCATGTTAGGAAGAAACGGTTAAGTTAGAAAGGGCGCACGGTGGATGCCTTGGCACTAGGAGCCGATGAAGGACGGGACAAACACCGAAATGCTTCGGGGAGCTGTAAGTAAGCGTCGATCCGGAGATGTCCGAATGGGGGAACCCACTGTCCGTAATGGGGCAGTATCCATACCTGAATCCATAGGGTATGGAGGGCAACCCGGGGAACTGAAACATCTAAGTACCCGGAGGAAGAGAAAGCAACAGCGATTCCCTGAGTAGCGGCGAGCGAAACGGGAACAGCCCAAACCAAGAGGCGTGCCTCTTGGGGTTGTAGGACACTCGATTAAGGAGTGACAAAGGAACGGGGTAGACGAAGAGGTCTGGAAAGGCCCGTCAGAGAAGGTAACAACCCTGTAGTCGAAACTCCGTTCCCTCCCGAGTGGATCCTGAGTACGGCGGGACACGTGAAATCCCGTCGGAAGCAGGGAGGACCATCTCCCAAGGCTAAATACTCCCTAGTGACCGATAGTGAACCAGTACCGTGAGGGAAAGGTGAAAAGCACCCCGGGAGGGGAGTGAAAGAGAACCTGAAACCGTGTGCCTACAAGTAGTCAGAGCCCGTTAACGGGTGATGGCGTGCCTTTTGTAGAATGAACCGGCGAGTTGCGATTTCGTGCAAGGTTAAGCCGAAAGGCGGAGCCGCAGCGAAAGCGAGTCTGAAGAGGGCGAAATAGTACGAGGTCGCAGACCCGAAACCAGGTGATCTACCCATGTCCAGGGTGAAGGCAAGGTAACACTTGCTGGAGGCCCGAACCCACGCACGTTGAAAAGTGCGGGGATGAGGTGTGGGTAGGGGTGAAATGCCAATCGAACTTGGAGATAGCTGGTTCTCTCCGAAATAGCTTTAGGGCTAGCCTCAAGGGAAGAGTCTTGGAGGTAGAGCACTGATTGGACGAGGGGCCCCCATCGGGTTACCGAATTCAGTCAAACTCCGAATGCCAATGACTTATCCTTGGGAG
>NZ_CP150189.1:95000-177500 GCF_037965815.1 Aeribacillus sp. FSL K6-2833
TATGAATATGTCTTTCAATCAGTTGTCAGACAAGCAATGCTTCATCAAATTTGTGGCAGGTTGTTTTGCCCTGATGTCATTGATCGTCTTCCCAATAGTTAAGACAGAAGAGACAGCTGAAAAAATATTTTTGATCATGAGCCATTGCTCAGCAGGTAGTGCAACGAGCAAAGCCTCGTCGAATAAGCGGCGAGTTGTCCCGACGCATCCAACATCCTCGAAAAGACTGGCAGAGGAAGGGACATCTGACAAATGAAAAATGGATTAGGAGAAAAAAATTTTTTATGAGCCATTAGCTCAGTCGGTAGAGCAACGAGCAAGGCTTCATCGAATAAGCGACGAGTTGTCCCGACGCATCCAACATCCTCGAAAAGACTGGCAGAGGAAGGGACATCTGACAAATGAAAAATGGATTAGGAGAAAAAAATTTTTTATGAGCCATTAGCTCAGTCGGTAGAGCATCTGACTTTTAATCAGAGGGTCGGAGGTTCGAATCCTCCATGGCTCACCATTTTGACGCGGGTGTGGCGGAATTGGCAGACGCACTAGAATCAGGATCTAGCGCCTTTATGGCGTGGGGGTTCAAGTCCCTCCACCCGCATCATATGCGGAAGTAGTTCAGTGGTAGAACACCACCTTGCCAAGGTGGGGGTCGCGGGTTCGAATCCCGTCTTCCGCTTTTCTCTGCCGGGGTGGCGGAATTGGCAGACGCACAGGACTTAAAATCCTGCGGTAGGTGACTACCGTACCGGTTCAAGTCCGGTCCTCGGCACCATATTGGCGCCCGTAGCTCAATTGGATAGAGCGTTTGACTACGGATCAAAAGGTTAGGGGTTCGACTCCTCTCGGGCGCGCCATATCGGGAAGTAGCTCAGCTTGGTAGAGCACATGGTTTGGGACCATGGGGTCGCAGGTTCGAATCCTGTCTTCCCGACCAGGGAATTTAAAGGGGCCTTAGCTCAGCTGGGAGAGCGCCTGCTTTGCACGCAGGAGGTCAGCGGTTCGATCCCGCTAGGCTCCATCCAAATATTTATTTATGCAACCAATTCCAATAATCCACTGAACCTTAGGGAGATTCCTAAGGTTTTTTTATTGCCCATGAAAAATGGACATGCCTGGCGCAGGTCGTTAAAAATTGCATATCACAATAAATTGATTGTTGAGGAAGCCAATCGGCGATATCATTGTGCTTGGTTATTTCTCACACTGACAGTTCGGAATGTCGAGGGAGGAGAGCTTCGCCAAACGATTTCCGATATGATGAAGGGGTTTAATCGTTTGACGAAGTACAAGCGATTTGATGCAGCCGTCCTTGGGTATTTTCGAGCTTTAGAAATCACGAAAAATCATGAAGAACATACATATCATCCACATTTTCATGTGTTATTACCAGTAAAGAAAAGTTATTTCACAGGCAAGTTATATATTAGTCAAAAAGATTGGACAAGCCTTTGGAAAAAGGCAATGAAACTTGATTACACGCCGATTGTACATATACAGCGGGGCAAAGGGAAAACCAAGATTGATGCTGAACAGATCGAGAGTGAAGTGCGAGAGGCTATAGAGGAGCAAAAAGCTGTTTTGGAAATTTCAAAGTACCCTGTGAAGGATACAGATCTTGTCCGCGGCAACAAGGTGACTGAAGACAATTTGGATACGGTCTACTATCTGGACGACGCGCTGTCGGCTCGGCGACTAATCGGATATGGTGGCATTTTGAAGGAGATACATAAGGAAATGAATCTCGGTGATGCAGAGGACGGCGATCTGGTTAAGATTGAGGAAGAAAATGATGAGGTGGCAAACGCTGCATTTGAGGTTATGGCTTATTGGCATCCTGGCATAAAGAATTACATAATCAAGTAAGAAAAGCAGGCCTAGAGCCTGCTTTTCTTACTAAGGTAGATGTTTTTTTAACTTTTTGTCCCATCCTGTAAAGACCATTATTGCCGTTATTGGTAGCCCTAATGCCATAACAAAAATCAAAGATACATTTTCAGATGGACCTAAGATTAAATAAATCAATAACATTATAGCCGCGAGGCTAATATAACTTTTTAAAAATGCTATCAGTGAGTTTTTATTCATAATCTCGCCCCATTTTAAATTATTTTACAATCGTGTATTTTATTTGTACTGAATAGGATGTATGGTAATTTTTATAATCAGTTATTTTTAATCTCTTTCCTTTTTTTGCAGCATTTATAACTTCTTTTTTATAAAGAGAATTAGAACTCAGTTGTGTTGCTAATGCAGAAGCCCATCCAGCAACTCCACCCCATTTAGTAGCAATAGCTAAAATAACAATTTTTAGATTACTATTACCTTTTATTGCTTTCATATTATTAGCCAACTCTTTATTGAGCTTTGGATAAAGTATAAGACCCTACTACAACTCTCTTTTCTGCTGCATGAGCAACATTACTTGATTTATTAAATCCCAAAAAACTTGTTGATCCTAACAGAGGTGGGGCAACCAATAAAGCTACCAATATAATCTTCACTAAAAAACCAAATTTCTTCTTTTTCACAATCATAGCATTATCTCCTTTACTTTCACACTCTTTTTCAATCAAAAAACATCCTTTCCTGGAATTATATGGGCCCATATACTACTACTATAAACAAATATAAGTCTTTTTTGGGATACTTTGGATATGATTTAATTAGAATTAGTCGAAAATTTAGAAGGGTTTGAATTAAAGATAGGAAAAAACGTTTTACTTTTTATAACGTGTGGTTTTTGGGATTGATAATGTACAACATTAGAGAGCATACTTCCTTTGCTACAGCGACGATTATTTTAGCTGCTTTCATTGCTGTTTGTTTGATGCTTGAGGTGGTTTGGAAAAGATATAAAAAAGACTTAGAAGAATACGAGAAAGATTTTAAAAAAGCTATCAGAGAACAAAATGCTATTTTGGAAGTTTCTAAGTATCCAGTCAAAGATACGGATGTCATTAAAGGGAATAAGGTCACGGATGAAAATGTGGAAACCGTTTTGGTGTTAGACAACGCCTTGGCATATAAGCGATTAATCGGTTATGGTGGTTTGCTGAAACAGATCCACAAGGAATTGAATTTGGGAGATGCAGAAGATGGAGATTTAGTCTATATCTCCGAAAATGACGAAGTAGCAAACGGTGCTTTTGATGTGATTGGCAAGTGGCATATCGGTTTAAAAAATTATGTGATAAAGAGAGATTAATAGGGTGTAGAAAATTAGAGATACAGAAGATACGGGAGATGATTTTCGTATCTTTTTTTATTGCTCGGCGGGTCACTAGAGGGAAGAAGGTGACGCATGGCGGTTGTCAATTAAAATGTGCGGTAGCGGACCGAAGGGAGCATAAGGAGCACATTTTTTTGTGTTGCTTAACATAGTGCTTTGAAGCCGTTAGTATGATCCGAAAAGTGTATAGCGATGGGGGCAAACAAAACTATCGATATCGATCGAAACATAAAAAATGGGAGAATTTCTAATAAATCGCTAAATATGGTTGATCAATGGTATATTTGGTAATATTATTTAATTGATCAGATGAAGAGAAAGTGAGAGTTTAAATATGAGTTCAGCTATACAATGGCTCAGCAGCTTCATTATTTTTTAGGAAAAATTTAAGAAAATAGATAAACATCGCGTAATGAACATTGTTTCTAAATTTCGTTTTATGGTTTTATTGATGAGGTGCAGACTATGTCATATGTAAGAATTTTTTTTCTTATTGCAATCAATGCTTTAAGAGCATATCAAAGCAATTTGTATGAAAAATTTGAAAAAATTTTACCTGAATTTAAATATCTGGCGAAATATTATATATACTTTTATGCAGCGTCAAATATTTTATTATTAGGGATTATTCTTTTACTAGACCCTTCTCAAAATGTACATATTCATCGTATATTAAATGACTATAAATGGGAAATTTTAATCGCAAAATATTTAATGGAATTATTTGTCATTATAAATTTGTTAAGATTTGAAGTTCCAAAAGGATTTAAAAAAGTTTATGGATTAATACCGTCTATTTTTTATGTAATCACTGCTAATTTTAAAAACGTTTATACATGGATACTGATACAGTTTATATATTATACATTTTTAGATAAACAACTTTTTTTGATCTTATTTATTTTAAGCTGTATAATCATTTATCTTTCTTTGTTTGCTAAAATATCAGAATTTCAATACATATTAAATATTTTAAAAATGGCTCGTCTCATGTTTGTAATATTGTTAAGTTATCAAATCATTCAAGAAGTATCGCAAAAAGCAGGTTTTAGCTTCGCGAGTGCAAGCAATAAAATCGAGGTTTTATTATTTTTATGGGTGGCTTTTCTATTAATTCTGTTAATATCTAACTATTTTTTATTAAGATATATTAAAGCTACTACACGAATTTTCCAGGAAAAACAATTAATCCATTATTTCAAACTATTTTTTATACCCTTCATATTTTTGACTTTGATACAGATCACATCCAGCTTGTTTGTTTTCATCAGCAATATCGAAGAATCACTGATAATCATATCCTATTTAATTTCATCTCTTTTTGTAAAAATCAAATTTATTGATTTTTTAACTATGGAAACTTATGGTTATTATTTGTTTTATTTAAAGTCTTTAGACAAAAAAATTCAATCTGAGTTTATGATGAATATTAACTTAAATAATTTCTTCTTATTATTGCCCGTTTTACTATTTCACCTCTGTTATCTCATTTTAAATCAGCAATATATTTATGCTTTCCTGCTGATGCTTGTATACATATTAGACATTAAGGCAGATGAACTAATCATTTTAATCACGAGAAAAATATTGAAGAAAAGTGAATTGCCTAATTTGTTTATACACACAAAAAAAGGTTTATCCAACGTATTATTAATAGCGTTTGTTCCCAGTGCCATTATTAGCATTCTTGTAAACAGTAGCAGCATAAAGAGCTCCAGCTTAGCTACAACGATGTTGCTGCTCGTTTCCGTCATACTATTTTGTGTGTCAATATTGGCGCATTATTGGAGGAAGAGCTTTTTTGACGAATTACATAAGTGAGGTAAAAAATAAATGTTAGAAATTAAAAATTTAACGTATAGCATAGGGGAGAAAAAAATTTTAGATCATATATCTTTTTCAATACCTGAAAATGAAGTGACAGCCATTGTCGGGCCAAATGGCGTGGGCAAAACTACAACCGTGCAAATATTGTCGAATATAATCAAAACGGAAAATGCTTCTGTTAAGAGCTTAAATCGTAATAAGAAAATCGTTTACTTGGATATTGAATATTTAGTTTTTGATGAATTGACAGCACAAGAGTTTCTCGAGTTACATTCACGAATTCATAATAAAAATAAAGAAGAGCTTGAAGAGCTATTAAACGAATTTGAAGTATTGAATATTAAAGAATTTTTACCGAACAAGTTAAAGGGTCTTTCTTTAGGGCAAAAGCAAAAATTGATTATATTAATGGGATTTATGTCCAATGCAGATATTTTAATATTTGATGAGCCATTTAACGGTTTAGATTATAAATCTGAAATGAATTTTAAAGAGCTGCTCAGAAAAAATAAGTTTAACTTCACAATTATCATCACTACCCATAATTTTCATGATATCGAAAGGTACACTAAGCAGTGCATTGTGATGGAAGATAGCAAAACGATTAAGCAGATTACAAACGTAAATACTCAAAGTTATAAAAAAAATATATTTCATTATTTAGATTTAGAACAGGAGCAGTATAGATGAATCGTCAGTTCGTCATAAAAAGGGAAGAGTTCATGAAAATTCCTCTGCTTATATTTGGTTTTTTATTGGCAGGATTCTTCTTTGGCGCATTATTAGAAGTCGATTTAAAAAGGGAAGCTCTCGATCTAAATTTTATTGATATTTTTTTCAATAACGCCTCAATCGGCATTATGTTAGTTCTGCTAACAAGTTTCATATCTTATCCGATTATTTTATATAATTCATTTTTTTTAGGGTTAAACATATATTTTGGCATAGAGCTCTTTGGCGTATATAAAACTTTCATGACTTTAATTTTCCATACGCCGATAGAAATAGTAGGATGGATCATATGTATCATCGCTTCTAAAAGAATGAAAGATTTTTATAAAACTGTGTTAAAAAAAGAAATAAACAAAGAAAATATAAAGGCTGTTTGTATGTTATTGCTGACAATGATAGCTGTTTACTTTGTTGCAGCCATAGTGGAATATTATGCTTTTGAATTTCTGGGGGGACATAAATGGTTAAATTAAAAGCAAATGAAAAAATATTATTAATACTGTTTACGCTTTGGTATTTATTATCCATACAATTTATCAGTCAATACATGATCATGAATCAAGGCAGTGTAATCTATGAAAAGAACATTTTTAAAACGAAAGAAATCATGTTTGTATTCCTAAATTTTGTCATAATGATCTTTTCGATTGTTTTTCTTTTCTTTCAAGCTTTTATCTATCGATTTATCATACTATTATTTAAACCGCAGAAATATCCATCAATATTTTCAAGCTTTTTTTATTTAATGATTGGATATTTGCCATTTTCCATTACGATCATTATCACAAACTTTATTCATCAAGAGTATGTTTACAATATTTCAACGAATATATACGCAAAAATTTTCATAACGATTATTGTAAACGTAATATATATATTCATCATTGTTAAAAAAAATATCATCGATTCCAAAAAGGCGCTATTATTGTGTATGTTTTTAATCGTAATAAATGCTCTAGTTTTATTCATTAATTTCAATTCACTATAAAAAACGATTCAGAGGAACTTGGATAAAATTTTCTTCATTCTTGAATATATGAGAGGATAGGAAAATGGTTAATGAAATAAAAATGTATTTTTCTCGTCACAAACCAATTTATGTTATACTTGCTGCAATCATGATAGGATGCGGACTGCAATATTTCATACTTAGCAATGAGAATATGAAGTCTGTACAGGATGCTTTATCGGAAGAATCGGAGTCATTGATTTTCCAAAGCTTCTCTGTCGATATCATTGCCCTAATTGCCTTGCTATATTATATTTTTTGCTCTGCTAATTCAATCATGAAAGATGGAGTTTTTGAAAAAAATAAAAGCACCCGTAAAATGATTTTACATAAAATATACGCTTCTTATTTGTTCGTATTTATTTGCAACGGAATCATTGTATTATCGACTAGCATAATCGTTATCATACTTTATGGATTTCATCATGATATTTTTTATCATGCATTGTTATTACTTATTGCGAAGTCCTATACCGCAATTTTTTATGTAACATGATCTATGTTTTTGGCTGTTCTATTCAAAAGTATATGTTTATTTTTTCCATGCTTTTTGTTGTGGAGATTGCAAAAATTGCGGTTTTTGCATTTCTGCGTAAATTTGCTGTTTTTGATTACGTTATATTCAATCATTTAGATATTTCTTCTTATTTCCATTTGCCGTCTTCGGGAATTGATAAGGGATATAACATATTATTTTCCATTGCCATATATTTAGCGTATATATTCCTTCTGCAAGCTTTGAGTGTTTATATATTCAACAAGAAAAGAGAGCGTGTAACCTATTAATTAACATTTATCGTTGTTATGGATGGCATTATCACCATTGTAAAGATTTTGAAAAGGCCGTTTAGCTCGCTAGGCTAGCTGTTAAAAATACTTTGGCTTCATATCAAAAGAAAAGTCAGACCTGTTCTCTTTTGTCCATTATATGATTAACTGAATATACCAATGGAAAATTTCCGTTTCATAAAAATATGAAAGCACGGCTCCAATACTTATGAAAGGTCCGAATGGTATCGCCGATTTACGGCTTAATTGTTTCGTGATGATGCCAAATAGACCGAATAATGCACCAATTAAGGTAGACAGGAAAAAAGCTAATAACACTCCTTTCAGACCTAAAGCATATCCTAAAACAGCAAATAGTTTAATATCTCCGCCTCCCATTCCGCCATTGCTTACAATGGCAATGATATAAAGAAGGATAAAACCGACAGTCATTCCAATTATCGAATCATACCAAGGATGAAGCGGAATCCAGATCCGCAAGAAAATAAATAGAACGAAGAAAAAGATTAAAATTCGATTCGGGATCAATTTGTAAGATAAATCACTCACCGTAATAATGATAAGAAGTGAAACAAAGGGTAGTGCTACTATAAGCTCCTTGCTAAATCCAATTTTGTAAAAACTAAAAACAAATAGTAAACCTGTAAACAGCTCCATCACTGGGTAAATAGCCGAAATCGGTACACGGCAGCTGCGGCATTTTCCTTTCTGAAGCACATATGAAAAGATGGGTATTAATTCATACCAGGATAAGAAATGGCCACAATGCGGGCAGTGCGACCTCGGCTGAACGATTGAGCGTTTTTTCGGGACGCGAAGACCGACAACATTAAAAAAAGACCCGAAAATGATTCCGATAACAAAGAAAAAAAGGTAAACGAAAACCATTGCCAAACTCCTCGTACATTAGTATTCAGGGCTGTTTTTACCATTTTGCGATTCCTTATTTGTTTCTGATGAATGACTTTTATCTGTTGAATCAAAATAAAAAGTAGTTAATTGAATTTCCATCGTAATGGTTTGATTCGTTTCGTCCTCTAAAAGCTCCTTTTCCCCCGGTTTCGTAAATGAAAGGACGTCCACTCGGGTGATTCGCTCCAATTTTTCTATTTCTTGTAGGAATTGTAAAAAATGCTTGAAATCTGGTGAAACAACCGACAGATTGAAGGTTATTAGCTTCACGTTTTTATATTTTTCTTTCTCTGTCGATTCGTTCGAAGCTGATTGGTTTTCGCTTTGATTAGACGGAGCATCCGTATTTTCATTTTCAGATTGATTAGTTGCAGACTCCATTTCGGCTGATTCATTTTGCTCCTTATTTTCGTTCGTATCGTTCGTATCTGTTTTATTGTTTTCCGATAATAATTCCGATTCAGACAGCGTTTGCTCATCCTGAAAGGAAATGTTCTGGATTTGGCTGCCGCTGACGTATTCCGCTTCCTGTAAATCAAGCAGCAGCTGGTCCATATTGCGGCTTAACGGCATTTTTTTCTCTAATTGAGCAGTATTTTCTTCCTTATCCGTTTTACTTTTATTCAATTGTGCTTCCAATTGCTTCATTTCCACTTCAAGCTGATTGGCATCTAACTGTGCAAGCGCAACATCGTCTTTCAAAGGCTTTACCGTATACATATACACAACGCCAATAAGCAAAAACAGTAAAATGATTAAACAATAAAAAAAGATTTTCCTTTCTTGGAGGAAATCACTCATCTTCTTCACCCCCGTTTTCGTCCTCTAACGCCGAAGAATGAGTCTCAAGAATAATATTCACATCATATCTCGGAATCTCCTTGAACATTTCTTCATCCACTTGTTCATCTGAAGCTTCTTCAAATGTGAAGGTTTTAATTTCTTTGATCCTTACATTTGTAAAAAGAGGGGAAGAGACGAGCTTTGCAACATAAGATGCGGCAACATCCAATGATTCGAATTGGGTTTGGATCGTCAATTGTTTATTTTCATATTCATAATGGCTTAAATAGCTATGATTTGGCAGCAATTCCAGCAATTCTTCAATGAGATGTGAGGTAGGTGCGGTCAATTCCTCTGCTTTAGCGACCGCTTCTTCTAAGCTGCCTGATTGTCCATTTTTTTGATTTTCTACTTGAGTTTCTAAAATTTCCTTATCCATTTTTAAATTTTCGATTCTCGTATCGGCCAGTTTTTTCTCATTTTTCGTATGAATATATTGATAAATAACGATCGATAAACAGATTAGCCAAATAACAAGAAAAGAGATAAAAATAATCAAAACCGTCGAACTTTGTCTTTCGGATTTCGGCAATAAATTTATTTCAGGGATCACTTAACTTCCCCCTTTCAAGGCAAGCCCTAAAGCAGGTATAAAATGACGAGGAACTTTATCCATTTTTTCAGGAGAAAGGTAAGCATCTAAAATCGTAACGGGAATTTGAAATTGACCTTCTATTTTTTTTCTAATCAAATCTAAGTTTGGAAAATCTCCTAACAGCATAATTTTCGATACAGCTTTCTGACCTTTATGAATGGAGTAGCGGTAAAAATTCATCATCCGCTCCAATTCCATTATTTGATCATCAATTAAACTTAAAAATTGCGCTTCGTCACCATTATACGTCCAGGTGAGCAGATCATCATCGTATTGGGAGCTTGTCCAATCGTTCATTTGAATATCTAAATCTTGAAATCTTAAAAATTCAGGCTGGTTCTCCGAAAAAATACTGATCATGATTGAGTTTAAATTCAACTCCAAAAATAAATATGCTTCATCTGTATTTTTTGTCATATATGTATATTGGAAATACCGATATACGCCGATGGAACGAATATCAGCAGCTACTGGCTTCAGTCCTGCATCAATTAAAATTTCCGTATATTTTCTCATTTCATCTTCTGGAACGGCAAAAAGAAGCCCTTCGCGTTCTGTTTGGGTATCAGCCTTTCCAGGCAATGGTGATACATCAAAGATTGGATTGTCAAATGGAAGATAAAGTGTATGTCCTAATTCCATAATAAAGTGGCCGTTGATTTCTTTATCTTTTAAATGAGCAGGAAACTTTACCTTTCTCATAATGACAAGGGAATCAGGCGCATAAAACTGGACATTCCGCCTTTTGATTCCCCAGTCTTTGACGGTTTCCTTCATAAAATGATAAAACTCCATTTCATCAAGAATTCGCCCATGCTCTAGCAGGCCGTTCGGTATAGACTTTTCTTTGAAATGTTTAATATTTGTTAAATCGCCGCCGGAATGATCCACCATCCGAAGCGCGTAATCATCGATGACTAAGTTGATTGTTTTTTTAGCCGAAAGAAAAGTGAGCATAGGCGAACCCTCCTGTGACCAAAATATTTTTGCAAAGAGAAATACTCCAGCTTTTGATAGAAAGTATTCAGGCAAATTATTATGTTTACATGTTCCAAGTTAAAACGAAAAAGATTTTTAATTATTTTTTACTTACTTTATTTAAGAAAGTGCGTAAATTTCCTTCAGTAGCAGGATTACCAACACCATCTACACTATTTGCAGGATGACCAGAAATTGACCAAGTGTTGTTTTTAAATGAAACTTTAAAATTTTTATCTTCTGTTTTAAAATCAATATACTCTTTAAGGTCTTCGGAATCATATTCAGTATCACCTTCTTGACCACCGTCTTGTGCATATTTTAGTTTGGCAGCTGAAATAATATTTAATGCCTCTGATACAGTAGCCCGGTCTCTAGACTGACCAATGACATTTGCGATAATCGGGATTACAATAGCTAGTATGATTGCAATGATGATAATAACAGCCAATAGCTCAATTAATGTCATCCCTTTTTCTTTTTTGAGAAGTTTTACATGTTTTCTCATTTCATGTTCCTCCTTTGTTTTTAGTTTTCCTAAATTTACTTTCATAAGGCAAAACGGCAAGCGCTTGTCATGTTACCACAAACTTTATTAACTCGATTTCTTGATCACCTCCTAAAGGAATTTTTTTGGAATCTAGTACAATACGTTTCTTTTAGACATGCTTTATATACGAAAATGCTGCAAGCTTCGTCATCTATTTACATTTGCTGATAAATGCTAAACATAGGAATCATAATAGCAAGAACAATCGTCCCAATGACAAAGGCTAAAATGACGATCATAATCGGTTCGATCAGCGATTTCAAAATTTCAACGCTGCGGTCAACTTCCGCTTCATAGAAATCGGCTATTTTGGTTAACATAAAATCTAATGAACCAGTCTCTTCGCCGATCGCCGTCATATGGGTGACGAGCGGCGGGATTACCCAGCTTTTTCTAAACGGTTCGGATAAGCGGTCTCCTTTTTCTAAACTATCACGTGCGTCCAACACGACTTTTCCTATGACTGGATTGTTGATAACCCGCTCGACAATAGTTAAAGCTTGTAAAATCGGCACTGAACTAGAAAAAAGGGATGATAATGTCCGCGTCATTCTTGCAATAGCTGATTTTTGCAGCAATTTGCCGAAAACAGGCATTTTTAACAAAATAACATGGACAGCGTAATAAAAGGTTTTATTGCTTTTCATCAACAAGCTGAAAGCAAGAATCGCTGCTAATAAGACGAGAAGTACAATCCACCAAAAGTTTTGAACTACATGGCATGCGCCAACTACGAATTTCGTAATGGCAGGCAGTTCGCTATCAAATTGGGCAAAAATTTCGGTGAATTTAGGCACAATCGTTAGCATCAGAAACACAACAACTGCAATGATGATAATGATTAATGTGATTGGATAAGCAAGGGTTGATTGAATTTTTTTCTTCAAATCGTATTGCTTTTCAAAATAAGCCGCCAGCCTGTCCAATGTTTCGTCCAAACTCCCGCTGGCTTCCCCGGCGCGAACCATATTGACAAAAATGGCCGGAAAAATTTTCGGATATTTGCTCACCGCATCTGAAAAAGCATTTCCTGTCCGCAATTCCGTTTCAATCTCAGCCAATACTTTGGCCAATGCTTTGCTTTCCGTCTGCTTTGATAAAATATTCGTTGAATCTACAATAGAAACTCCTGCACGGATCAGTGTTGCAAATTGCCGGCAATAAATGACAAAATGCTGGTTTTTCACAGGTCTGCCAATCGATACTTCCTTATAGATCAATCCTTTTGCTTCATTGATCTCACGGGGGCTTATTCCTTGTTCTCTTAATTTTGCTATCGCATTTGTTTTATTTAGTGCATCAATCGTACCTTTCTTGAGCTGTCCTGTTTTCGTACGACCGACATATTTATAGATAGCCATTTTCATCACCTTTATTGATATATGGCATGGCGCTTTCGTAAGAAATTTTTCCTGAACTTAATAAGCTTTGAACGGACATTTCCAATGTATGCATTCCTTGAGCTCTATTCGTTTGCAAAACATTGTGGATTTGATGAATTTTTTCATTGCGAATCAAGTTTGAAATGGAAGGATTATTAATTAAAATCTCCGTTGCAACCGTTCGCCCGGATCCGTCCTTTAGCGGGAAAAGGCGCTGTGAAATGATTCCTTGCAAAACGTTTGCTACTTGAAGGCAAATTTGCCTTTGCTGATGGGGCGGGAACACATCTATGATCCGGTCGATCGTCTGGGCTGCACTGCTTGTGTGCAATGTGGCTAGCACTAAATGACCTGTTTCAGCAGCAGTAATAGCTGTCGATATCGTCTCAAGATCCCGCATTTCCCCCACTAAAATAATATCCGGGTCTTGCCTTAAGGATGCGCGCAGTCCGTTTGCAAAGCTTTTTGTATCTGAACCAATTTCCCGCTGATTGATAATGGATCGCTTATGGGAATGAATATATTCTATTGGATCTTCTAATGTAATAATATGTTTGGAATAGTTTCGATTAATATAATCGATCATCGCTGCCAATGTCGTTGACTTACCTGAACCGGTTGGTCCCGTGACGAGAATTAACCCTTGGGGCTTTTCCATCAATTTCTCGACAATGGAAGGTATTTTAAGCTCTGCGATCGTTGGGATCTTCGTCGGTATAATTCGGATCGCGACACTTATATGATTGCGTTGGCGAAAAGCGTTTAATCGAAACCGTGAAATTCCCTCTAATTCATAGTTAAAATCAAGCTCGCCCTGCTGCTCGAACGTATCCCACATCGTCTCCGGAATAAGCTCTTTCGCCATTCTTTCCGTGTCGTTTTTAGACAATGAATGGTCTCCGTAAGGCTTTAGCTCGCCGTTTATGCGAAAAACCGGAGGAGAGTTGACAATTAAATGGAGGTCTGAAGCATGATCAGTAAAAGCTTTTTTAAGTAAATCTGATATATTGTATGACATGAAGCCCACCTCCTACTCGAGGACAGCGACGCGTAAAATTTCTTCTGTTGTCGTTAATCCCTCTTTTACTTTCAGCAAACCGTCATCGATTAAAAATTTTAATCCTTTTTCCCGCACAAAATTTTGCAAATAAGAAGTTGACGTATTATTCATGATGAGTTCACGAATCTCCGCATCGATCGGCAATACCTCTTGAATGGCTAGGCGCCCGCGGTAGCCGGTCATGTTGCAGCTTGGACAGCCTTTGCCTTTTGCAACCGTCTCGATTTCAAGGCCTCTATTCGCAAAAATTTCTTTTTCTCTTTCAGTCGGGCGGACGATTTCGCGGCAATCCCGGCACACTCGTCGAACTAAACGCTGGGCTACAATGCCAATGATTGAAGACGATATGAGATACGGTTCAATACCCATATCGATTAATCTCGTTAAAGCAGCAACTGCACTATTCGTATGTAGGGTACTTAATACTAAATGACCTGTAAGTGACGCCCGAATGGCAATTTGTGCTGTTTCTGTATCACGAATTTCGCCGATCATAATAATATCCGGATCCTGGCGCAAAATCGAGCGAAGCCCATTGGCGAATGTCAGGCCAATATCTTCATTTACTTGAATTTGATTGACTCCTTCAATCTGGTATTCGACAGGATCTTCAACCGTGATGATATTTACATCCTCTGAATTTAACTGATTTAAAGCAGCATACAATGTCGACGACTTTCCGGATCCTGTAGGTCCAGTGATTAATATTATTCCATTTGGCTGATTTAGCATAGTAATAAATTTTTCCAAATTTTCATCTGTAAAACCGATTTTTTCCACACTGTTTAATACATTGCTTAAATCAAGAATCCGCATCACGACTTTTTCGCCAAAAATTGTCGGCAGCGTGGCGACACGAATATCCACCGGTTTAAAATTAATCGTTGTTTTAATTCGGCCGTCCTGCGGCAATCTATTTTCTGTAATATTTAAGTTTGCCATAATTTTAATCCGGGCAATGATGACATTTTGCATATGTTTTGGCAGTGACCGCTCTAAACGTAAAATGCCGTCGACCCGGTAGCGGACCTTTACGTCTGTTTCTTGCGGGTCAAAGTGGATATCACTGGCACGCTGGGCAAGACCGTTGGCAATGATTTGGTTGACAAGACGAACAACAGGAGAATCTTCATCCGTTACTTTTGCTTCATCCATTGAATCCTTTGGTGAAAGATCACTCATGATCTCTTCCATCGATTCTTGAAGATCATAATATTTTGTGATCGTTCGATATAATTCATCTTTTGTCGCAATAGCGGGTTCAATATGGCATCCTGTTGCCATTCTCAATTCTTCTATAGCGAAATAGTCCATCGGATCCGCCATTGCAACAAAAAGTTTATTTTTATCTTTTCGGATTGGCATCACATAATGCCTTTTTGCCAGCTCTTTTGGAATTAATTGAAGAACATCCTGATCAATTGGATATTGATAAATATTAATATGCGGTATTCCTAATTGGAACTCCAATACTTCAATCAGCTGCTGCTCGGTAATAAAACCTTCTCTCAGCAGGGCATCCCCTAATTTTTCATCCGGTGACTTATTTTTTAATGTTTGGTTTAATTGTTCATTTGTAATGAGTCCAGCTTCTAAAAGCAAGTCTCCTAAACGCTTTCTAGACAATTTCCGTTCACCTCCAAAGATGCTGGCTTTATCATATTCATTCAGATTTCCTTTTCTCTAACGGCGTTGCCTTTATTTCACATATTCCGGCTCTTCCTCCACACTTTCCTCCATTAATTGCTTTTCGTATTCCTCTTCGCTTTGAAAACGGTCTTGCCCCATGCTTTCAGTCCCGTCGGTACCATTGTCCGTATTTATATCCTTTTGCTTCGTTTGGTCCGTATTTGTTGAATGATCAGCATTTGCATTACTAGGATCCGCTTGGCTACTATTCGTATTTGTATCGTCCGAATTCGTTTGGTCATTTTCGTTATTCGCATTATTATTTTGATTTTCAGAAGAAGGTAATGCTAATAAAATGATTTCAGGTACAGGCAAGTAAAAGTCAGTGCTAATCAACTCACGGGAAAGCTCCGCGCCGTTTTCGGCTACTGACACTCGGTATACTTCCACTCGCTGACCATTTACACCGTTTTGTATAACGCGCTTGCAGCATGGCTGTAAATCCTTTTTATAACGATAGATGGTGCGATAATGAATATCTTCTTTATTTTCAATTTTGTATTGATATTTTGTTTTTTGAGGTGCGGACAAGATCGCCATTTTCAATTTTGATCCGTTTTTTTCAGCTTGAATTGTGTATATATAAGGTCCAGGATTTGAAACGACGAAATCTTTATCATCTGTTTGACTGACTTTTGCTTCAATCCCTGCTTTTGAATAGGCCGGAATTACTCGCTGCGAATGGCGCTCAATAATCTCTACATTTGTTTGCAGGAGCAAAGAATACAGCATAGAAACGACGAAATTTCCATCATCCTCCCTAAAATAACTCACCTCATTTGCCACTTGTTGCAAAAACGAAAATGAATTTCCAGGTGTTATCTTTTTTCCATTTAATTCTTCTACTAACTCATCTAAAAAGATATAGTCTTTCGGAATATTCCAGCTTGCTTCAGCAATTACATCATTTTGTTCGTTTGCATCTGTTAAAACCGCTTGAATGTTATGTTCTCCTAAATAAGAGGCCGTTGTTTCAATGTTGTCTATCGTTTTGACTTTATCAATATGGTTCGGCCATTCTGAAAGTTCTTCATCCGTTATATTCACTTTTACAACCAACGGCAGATCAACTGATTTTTTTTTAATAAAGAAGGCATACCACGGTGTTTTTGTTTTTTCGAGCAATTGATCCATCGTTTGATTCAGGTCATACTGAATATCTTCAGATGGAATGGTTAATATTTCCGTGGGTGATTCAATCGTCATATCACTTTGATTTTTCCACTCATTGATCTTATCTGATAAAATGTCTTTAGCTTCATCAACAGTCATTCCACCGACATCAATTCCTCCGACTGTAGAACCATCAGGAATTGTAAAGGCAGCGTTTGCGATATGGGGAGTTCCGAAACTAATGGTCGCAGCTGATATAGCGATTATGAAAGAAAAAAACAAAGCCATTAACCTTTTCATCCTGCTCATAAAGAACCTGCCTTTCTATGTATCATTTGTCTGATCAAGTTTAGAAGACTGAAACCGGCAAATAAATATATATTACTAAGGTTGACTTTTCATTTCAATGCCAATATTCGGGATCTTTTAGAAGCGCGGTTGATTGCGCAAGGCTCCAGTTCCTTAGAGCTTGTTTCTTCATCGTATGAGTAAAAGAAGAAGTACAATTGATTTGTCTAATTCAGCCTGTAAAAATATAAAATTTTACAAAATAGGTAAAAAATACAGCTTTATTTAGTTAAAAAGACCTATTTTGGAGCAAAATGAAAGCAACGAAGTTGAAATATTTTGTATAATAATAGCAAAATTACAGCAATTCATCCACAATAAAATGTAAAAATTTGAATAAATAGTAAAAATATTGTTTTCTTTTAGTCTAAAAGCCTTTATTTTGAAGTAAAATAAAAGTAATAAATAATGTATTTTTGTATAATCATAGCAAATTTTGGAGAGAAAAATTTTTACGGATTTAGTAAAAATGTTCCATATACTTACATTCTATTATTATGATTCGTTTAAGACAATGGTTTTTTAGTCAAAAAGTCCAATTTCAGAGGATATAGTTCCAATTCACTACAGCCATTGCGACTATTACTTAATATTTAAAAAAATGGGTGAATATTCTATGAAAATGAAGATTGTGAAGAAAATGGACGGGTTTACACTTGTGGAGATACTAATTTCTCTCGTCATTCTTTCCATCATTATTTTGGCATTTCTTAATCTTTTTGTTTTTACAAATAAAACAACTGTAGTAAACAATGATCAATTAGTGGCAATTCATCTGGCGAAATCAACAATGGAAAGAATTAAGATGAATCCTTTTTCTTATATTGATGAACCAGATAATGATCGCTTTAATCAGCCGCAAGTTTATACTTCTGACAGCTGCTCGAACCGTCCAGATCCCGATGAATGTGAACTTTTGTTTTCTCCACTTATAAATAATAAAACGTATGCAGTTCAAGTAACGGTCAGTCAAACTGCTAATGAAAAAGCGATTCGATTAATGAATGTACTTGTTGAAGTGAATTTACAAAATTCAAAAACACCCATTACTTCAAAGATTGAAGGGTATGTGAGCTATGAGTAAAAAAATCATATCCTCTAGTAAAGGAATTACGTTAGTAGAAGTTCTTTCAGTGGTTTTATTGGGTTCTGTTATCGGACTGATCGCTTACTCTGTTCTTTTTAGCGGATTAAAAACATATGACCGTGCTATGGAAGAAGCAGCATTGCGCGATGAAGCAGATTATATACTCGCCCATTTAATTGATGAGCTGTTTGTGTTAAAGGTTAGTGAGATTAAGGAGCGGAAATTGCCGGATCCAAGCGGGAATTACTTTTTGATCAAAAATGACGGCAGCAAAATTGGTTTTGATCATGAACATTCACGTGTAGTGATTAATAACAAAGAATTGTCGTTAACAAACGGAAATATCGTGCTTTCTCGCGAATCAAAATTGATAGAAACTGAACGAGAAGATGTGTTTGAAATTTTGTTAGTTTTACAATCTGCTAAAACACAGCAAACAATGAAACTGAAAAGTATTGTGAGCATTATTAATGATCGAAAAGTCCTGCGGTAATATGTCAAGGTGAAAAATCATAGAAATTGGAAATTCCCTTGTCCGATGATCCGAAAAAAGGCAATACTGAAGAAACCCAGTATTGGTACATGTAATAAACTGGGTCTAAAGGTTGATATTGGTATACCAGATCGATCCTCTTATCGATCTTCCCCCTTTCTTGGCGTGTAGATTTGACCGTTGCGTAGCAGCGCATCGATCACACGCACGAGTTTTCTAGCGGTGAGGACGAGGGCTCGTTTATGTTGGTGTTTGGGCACTTCCTCATACTTCTTCCGGTAGTACGCACGAAACGTCGCATCATGCCGTTGCACCGAGTTGGCAGCCTCCACTAGGTAGTAACGGAGATAGCGATTGCCGGAACGAATGAGGGAGGTGTCCTCGGCTTGAAAACGGCCCGATTGGTGCTTGGACCATGTCAAGCCGGCATATTTTGCCAAGGCGGCCTGGTTGTGAAACCGCTCGATTTGCCCGATTTCGGCCAGGATGCCTGCGGTATAAACCGGTCCGATGCCTGGGATGGTTTGCAGTGTGTTCGGAATGCCTTCAAGATGGCGGGTAATGGCTTTATCGAGCTCTTTGAGCTGCGATTGCAGGCTGCGGATTGATTGAATCGACAGCCCTAACAGCAAGTCGATGGAATCCTCGACACACTTGGACAACCGATACGACGAACGGGCCGCCTTTTGAATCGACTTGGCGATGCATTCCGGATCGGCAAAGCGATTGCGCCCTTTTTGGCGCAGGAAGTCGGCCAACTGCTTGACATCCATTTGGCAGATGTCATCGAGGCTCCACGACTCAAGCAGCAGTTCGAGAATGGCATGTCCGAAGATCGAACTGTCCACCTCTTGGGTAAAGGAACTGCATTTGTAAAACAAGTGCTGGAGAAAATACTGTTTCTCACGGGTTAACTGGTGGACGAGATGATATCGCATGCGTGTCAGTCGCTGAAGCGCGAGAAACTGCTCCTTGAGGACAGCCGTCATCTTCAGACGGCCGAAGCGAAGCCGATCCGCAATGATCCAAGCATCGATGTCATCCGTTTTCTCCAAGTCGACATAGGCTTCTTTAAACTTGCGAATGAGCTTTGGATTGATCGTAAACACCTTGACGTTCCAAGCCTGCAAGGCCTCCTGCTGGTGGAAAAACATAGCTGGATGCCAACTGTAGACCGAGGTGGCTTCCATCCCGATCAGAATTTCGGTTGGCTTTCGCTTGTTAGCCCACAGGAGGATTTGATCCCGAAGGAAGGTGGCGCCCAGAAGATGATTATCCACTTTGAAGCGTGCGCACGTATTTCCTTCATGATCCATAATGCAGGTGGCTAAGTCGCGTGAGCTCACGTCGATCCCGACGTAGAGTTTCATGAGATCACCTCCTATTGTTGTAGGATCGAGGGGTAGGACTCTTCGGGATGCCCCCGGATCGCGCCTGTTGACCAGTCACCCTCGCATATGAGAACTCACGTTGGACCATGGGCTGCCCTGGAAGCTGCTCCTTCCAGCATGGGGAAAACCAACGGGAACAGCCTGCGGGTTAGACGTCCAAACAGGGGCCGAGGAGACAGACTTTACAAGTAGTCAAAGCTACAGGAGTGAGAAGAGTATCCCCGATGATCCTAAGACCATTATCCAGGAACATTGCGAAAAGTCCAACCCCGGTACGCTCAACCCTTTGTGGGAGGGGCGCGCCCCTCCCACAAAGGCAACCACCCAAGATATGCGATTGTCAAGGAGCGTATCGGACTGGAAATTCGATAAAAAAACTTTCTGAAACTTAGTATACGAGGAGTGCAAAATAATGAAAATCTTAATGAATGAGAAAGGATACTCCTTGATCTTAACCATGTTGATCTTTTTACTATTTACAGTCTTGTCTGTTTCCGTTTTGACAGTTGCTTTATCTGGAGTGAAAAGAAATCAAACAAGCGAGGATTATGTTCAAGCTCGTGAATTAGCCAATAAAGGAATTGAACATATTACGAATCAGATTCAAAGCGATTTGAAAAATGAACTAGGAGAAGAAGGAATCACCCGCAGCGAGTTTATAACGAAATTAAATACGATTTTAAATCGCTATAAAGACGTGATAAATAGTGTTCACAATACTGGCGCAACTGGTGAATATCGAGTATATATACGAAATATAGAAAATGTAATAGAAAATGGTGAAGAAAACCCGCTAAAGAAGAAGATAACCTTTTTAAGCAGAGGATTTGTTGATGGCAAGGAAAAAACGGTTATTTCAGAAGTTGAAATTGGTGCACAATCTGTTTTGGAGACATTACATTATGCGCTCGGTGCCAACAAATTATGTAAAACTCCAAATGCCTGTATACCTGGTGAAGGAAATATGTTTTTGCACGGCGGAGTTTCGATCACAGGGGATATGAAGGTAGACGGGAATTTAATCATAACAAACCGAGGATATGCATATTTAAGTGGTGAGAAATGGATTGCGTCCGTTTACCCGAGCATTTTACCAACACAAGGAAAAGCAAACGCAAACTTACTACTTGGTGGAAATATTTTTACCTTTAATCATACCCCTCCATATGAACAACATATTACAACTTCTAATTTTGGAAGTTCTTATACAAAGCTAACAGATCGTATTGATGATGCTTTTTACAATCGGCAAGCCCCGGTTATTGTAAAAAGGCAGCCGATCCGTGATGACATTCAAATTCCTGCACAAAAATCGGTTTTTTATTATAAACATAATTCTCCCGGTGTAACGATCATAAAAGCTAATAATAGAATAATCTCAAACCAAAATCGCCCTAATGACAAAGTTTATGCGAGTCATGATGAATGTATTTTATGGTGTAATGAGAAATACGATGGAAATTACACATTTACTGGGAATAATCTTTTTAAAAGCTTTGCCACTGCAGGTTCATTAACAATTCGCAATTCAAATAATCAATTCAGACAGACCACCTTTAAGGAGGGGGCCTATATAGAGAAAGATTTAACAATTGGCAACGGGTCTGATTCGTACAACCCAAATAATTATGACAAAATTCGGGTGGACGGCCCCATATTTGTGAACGGTGATCTGACGATTAGAGGGGCTGATGCGGAATTTAATTCTATTATGTATGTAATGGGGGATGTGACGATTGAATATTCGCGCATCAATGGATTAGGCCAAAACGGTTCGTTAATTATTTTTGCAAATGGAAATATAAACATTAGAAATAATAGCGTTAACCAGGATGAACCTAGTAATATTAAAGGGTTTTTCTATTCAGAACAAGCATTAGAAATGTTTGGAGTTGGTTCAAATATTCGTATAGAAGGAGGAATATCAGCGAGGCGCATTGTTTTAAATGCGATAAGGGGACGGGCCAGCAATCAAAATTTTAGTGGGGCGCAAAAAATTACGAATAACGATTATTTTGAAGGTGCACAAAACCAAATAGGCAAGCCTTCTAGGCTGCAAATTATTTATGATCCGGAAATTATCAATACGTATGCAGATATAAAGTCTAGAGAGCCCGTTATTAAAAACTTGGATCCGCCTAAAATTATTAATCGTGACATAGAATAAATACCTTTCATCTTATTTTTTTGCCGATATGACCACCGCCTCTCGTGTATAGCGAAGGCGGTGGAGGAATCGGCTTCTTTTTTAGCTTTGATGTTTTTCCGTTGCAATACTTTCCGTTATGATCATAAAATGAAAAATTAAGAAAAAAAGCCAATTTTTCGAGAAAATTGTCGAAAGCCGAAATGGATATTTTTGCTGTTACAAAAACATCTTTAATTGATTTGAATGATGCAAACCGTTTTAATTAATCTGATAAAAGTGATGGAGGCGAGATTTGCTTATCCATGTAAAAAAGTATGGACGAAACGATTATTCGCTGCAATGCGGTTTGGGGAGCTCAAGCCTCTTTTATCCTCTTGTAAATGGAAATTTACAACAAACAGACAAAACAGCTTAAAACAGAACGAACAAAAACGACAAATTTACGAACAACTAAGAGCTCGCTTCTTCTGAAGATCCTCCGCATCTATTGCAATCAAGCTCGCTTTCTTTAAAACCTTCAATCGGAGTATAATTAATTGATCGCTACTTCAGAAGCATAAACTGTTCCATTCTTGAAGCATATGAGCAGTGAAAGCTTCGTTTGATTTTAAAGCCAGCTCTAAAAGTGCTTTTTTGTTTCATATCATTCTTAGTCTCATACTCAAGAACAATTGAATATTGAGCACTGTTCATCGCATATAATGGGAAAGTATAATACTGTATCATTTCAAAATTCATATATGGTCAGAACAACAAAAGTCATTATTCATATATGGCCAAATCAGAAAAAGTCATTTGGATGGTGAGGAGGAATGATAATGCCTGAGGAATGGAAAATTATGTTGATTCGCATTGTTTTAGCAGTCATTTTAAGTGGATTTATTGGCCTTGAACGAGAATTTAAACGGCATCCAGCAGGCTTTCGCACTCATTTGTTAGTTGGTGTCGGCTCCTGCATGATGATGCTGCTGTCTCTTTATGGCTTTGAAGAATATATGGATCGTTATGAAAATATTCGTTTTGACCCAGCAAGAATTCCTTCTTATGTCATTAGCGGCATTGGTTTTTTAGGTGCTGGAACGATATTAGTGAGAGGAGTTACGGTAAGAGGATTAACGACGGCAGCCTCGATTTGGGTTGTTGCAGGACTTGGCCTTGTTGTTGGGGCAGGAATGTATCCGCTGGCGATTTTTTCTACCTTGATTGTATTGTTGAGTTTGATCTTTCTCAATAAGGTGGAGGCTTTTTTTGCTGAGAAGTCAAGCAAAAAATGGATACAAGTTAATCTTCCAGAAGATGATTTGGTGGAATTTACTCGGAAACTTGAACAATTAAATATTTCTGTTTATAAAATTCATTTTACATTGTCAAAGCCAAAAGAAAGTAAACATGCGAAGCGTTCATATTTACTTGAAATTGGCCTTCCAAAAGATGAAATGCCTGAAATCATAAACGAATTATTGAAATTTCAAGAAGTTAAAAAAGTTTTTTAAAGAGCGGGTTTTTTCCATATTGTAAATGGCAATATTATTAGTGAGCTTTTTTGTTGAAATGACACAAAAAAAAATTTATATTATAATTAAGGTCAAATATAGTCAAAGTCAAGTGACTAGTTGTTATCGTTTAGGAAATAAGCATTACGTAAACATCTTGCCTCCTATCCCTCAAGGATATTGCACATTTCTTGAGCGTTTTGCAATTCCAATCAAAAAGTTGAAGGAGGTGTTTTTCGAGGTGCGGAATATATCTGATATTATCGAGCAATATTTAAAGCATGTATTAGATTCTAGCGGAAAAGAAATTGTTGAAATTAAAAGAAGTGAAATTGCGGATAAATTTCAATGTGTTCCATCGCAAATCAATTACGTGATCAACACTCGTTTTACAATTGAACGGGGTTACATTGTCGAAAGCAAAAGGGGTGGAGGCGGTTATATCCGAATTATGAAAATTCGAATCAATGACCGTATCCAGCTGATCAATCAAATTTTAAATGCCATTGGTAAAAGGCTGTCACAATCGTCGGCGGAGGATATTATTTTGAGATTGGCTGATGAAGAGGTTATTTCAGAAAGAGAAGCGAAAATTATGTTGAGCGTAATTGATCGGTCTGTTTTATATATTGATTTGCCTGATCGAGACGAATTGAGGGCAAGGATGATGAAGGCGATGCTCACCTCGTTAAAATACAAGTGAGGATGTGATGGACGATGATTTGTCAAGAATGTCATGAAAGGCCCGCTACTTTCCACTTTACAAAAATTATCAACGGCGAAAAGACTGAAGTGCATATATGTGAAAAATGTGCACAGGAAAAAAGTGATGTATTCATATTCAATATGAATCCAGGCTTTTCTATAAACAACTTATTGTCCGGATTATTAAATATGGACAGCGCCATTAGCAGCCAAGGGCAAAATGTTTTCAAGAAAAATCAGGTCATTCAATGTGAGAAATGTAATATGACGTTTGATCAATTTACGAAAATTGGTAAATTCGGGTGCTCCCATTGTTACAAAACGTTTTATCACCAAATTACCCCGATTTTAAAACGTGTTCATGGCGGGAATACAACTCACGGCGGTAAAGTGCCGAAACGGACCGGTGGAAGTATTCATTTGAAAAAGCGCCTGAAAATGCTTAAACAGGAACTGCAAGAATTAATTGCGAAAGAGGAATTCGAAAGAGCAGCTCAAGTTCGGGATGAAATTCGGTCCATTGAAGCGAAGATAAATGGACGGAACGAAAGGGGAGTATGACATGTCCTTTCAAAAATTTATTCGTTCAGCCATGAGCCCTTGGATGAATCAAGAAGGACCTGATTCCGATATTGTGCTGAGCAGCCGAGTCAGATTGGCGCGAAATATAGAAAATATCAGCTTTCCTACCATTATGTCGAATGAAGAAGCCTTGGCTGTTTTAAATACATTTGAAGAATCATTTTCACAAAGAGTGTTTGACGGTTTAGGAACATTCGTGCTGCTGAAAATGAATGAACTTCAGCCTATTCAAAAACGCGTACTTGTAGAGAAGCATTTGATTAGTCCTTATTTAATGGAAGAATCAGCACTTGGAGGGTGCCTTTTATCTGAAAACGAAGAAGTGAGCATCATGATAAACGAGGAGGATCATATTAGAATTCAATGTTTGTTCCCGGGCCTTCAGCTCAAAGAAGCGTTGAAAATGGCAATGAATCTTGACGATTGGATTGAGGAAAAAGTAGATTATGCATTTGATGAACATAGGGGCTACTTAACTAGCTGTCCAACAAATGTCGGTACCGGCTTGCGGGCTTCCGTGATGATGCACCTTCCAGGACTTGTCTTAACACAGCAGATTAACCAAATTATACCTGCTATCAATCAATTAGGATTGGTTGTGAGAGGTCGGTACGGAGAAGGAAGTGAAGCGATAGGTAATATATTCCAAATTTCGAACCAAATTACGCTAGGCAAATCAGAAGACGATATTGTCGATGATTTAATAGGGGTTGTCGGGCAATTAATTGCTCAAGAACGGGCTGCAAGAGATGCTTTATATAAAACGAATCCGCATCATCTAGAAGACCGTGTATATCGTTCCTACGGCACTCTCAAATACAGCAGGATCATTCCATCGAAAGAAGCAATTCAATGTTTATCAGATGTGCGCTTAGGAATTGACCTGGGAATTATTCGAAATGTTCCACGCAGTGTTTTAAATGAGCTTATGATTTTAATTCAGCCCGGATTTCTGCAACAATATTCAGGAGGAGTTCTACGGCCGAATGAACGGGATATTCGCAGGGCAACATTAATTCGTGAAAGGCTTCAATTAGAAAGGAAGCAAAGGGAGGATGATGAACAATGATGTTTGGGAGATTTACGGAACGGGCGCAAAAAGTGCTTGCTTTAGCGCAGGAAGAAGCTGTACGCCTCGGACATAACAATATCGGCACAGAGCACATATTGCTTGGGCTCGTGCGCGAAGGAGAAGGAATTGCCGCTAAAGCGCTTCACGCTCTAGGATTAAGTCCAGAAAAAATCCAAAATGAAGTGGAAAGCCTGATAGGACGGGGGCAAGAAATTTCGCAAACGATCCATTACACACCGAGAGCAAAGAAAGTCATTGAACTGTCAATGGATGAAGCAAGAAAATTAGGACATTCTTATGTCGGAACAGAACATATCCTATTGGGATTAATTCGAGAAGGCGAGGGAGTTGCTGCGCGTGTTTTAAACAATCTCGGAGTAAGCTTGAACAAAGCGCGTCAGCAAGTTTTACAGTTGTTAGGTAGCAATGAAGTATCCTCAAGCCACCAAGGAAGTTCGATGACAAACGCAAATACTCCGACGCTTGATAGTCTTGCGCGGGACTTAACGGCTGTTGCACGAGAGGGTGGACTTGATCCAGTCATCGGCCGAAGCAAAGAAATTCAGCGTGTCATCGAGGTTTTGAGCCGAAGAACAAAAAATAATCCTGTCTTAATAGGTGAACCTGGTGTTGGGAAAACTGCCATAGCAGAGGGACTTGCTCAGCAAATTGTGAATAATGAGGTTCCTGAAATTTTGAGAGATAAGCGCGTTATGACCCTTGATATGGGAACGGTTGTAGCTGGCACAAAATATAGAGGGGAATTTGAGGACCGCCTTAAAAAGGTAATGGATGAAATTCGCCAAGCAGGAAACATCATTTTATTTATTGACGAGCTTCATACACTGATCGGCGCAGGCGGGGCGGAAGGTGCAATTGATGCTTCCAACATTTTAAAACCTGCTTTGGCTCGGGGAGAATTGCAATGTATTGGGGCAACAACTTTGGATGAATACCGTAAATATATTGAAAAGGATGCTGCACTTGAACGGCGCTTCCAGCCAATCCAAGTCGACGAACCGTCCATTGAAGAGAGCATTCAAATTTTAAGAGGCTTAAGAGACCGATATGAAGCACACCACCGGGTATCCATTTCCGATGAGGCGATTGAAGCTGCTGTTAAACTTTCAGATCGGTATATTTCCGATCGGTTCCTGCCTGATAAAGCAATTGACTTGATTGATGAAGCAGGCTCCAAAGTCCGTCTTCGTTCATTTGCAACACCTCCGAATTTAAAGGAATTGGAGCAAAAATTAGAAGAAGTGCGAAAAGAAAAAGAAGCTGCAGTCCAAAGCCAAGAATTTGAAAAAGCAGCTTCATTAAGAGATACAGAGCAGCGGCTCAGAGAGGAATTAGAGGAAACGAAAAAATCATGGAAGGAAAAACAAGGTCAAGAAAATTCTGAAGTGACCGTAGAGGATATTGCAATGGTTGTTTCAAGCTGGACGGGAATTCCGGTTGTTAAACTTGCCCAAACAGAATCAGAGCGGCTTTTGAATCTCGAAGAAATTTTACACTCGCGCGTTATTGGTCAAGAAGAAGCTGTCACTGCAGTCGCAAAAGCTGTCAGACGGGCACGTGCAGGCTTAAAAGATCCGAAGCGTCCGATCGGTTCATTTATCTTCTTAGGACCGACAGGTGTAGGGAAAACGGAATTAGCCCGTGCATTAGCTGAAGCAATGTTTGGTGACGAAGATGCTATGATTCGAATCGATATGTCAGAATATATGGAGAAGCATTCTACGTCAAGGCTCGTTGGTTCGCCTCCTGGATATGTAGGCTATGAAGAGGGAGGACAATTGACGGAAAAAGTGCGCCGCAAGCCATACTCAGTCGTATTATTGGATGAAATTGAAAAAGCTCATCCAGATGTGTTTAACATTTTGCTGCAGGTGCTTGAAGACGGAAGACTCACAGACTCAAAAGGGCGCACCGTTGATTTTCGAAATACGATTTTAATTATGACTTCAAATGTAGGGGCAAGCGAATTAAAACGGAATAAATATGTCGGCTTTAATGTTCAAGACGAAAATGAAAATTATAAAGATATGAAAAACAAAGTGATGGATGAACTGAAAAAAGCATTTCGTCCTGAATTTTTGAACCGGATTGACGAAATTATTGTGTTCCACTCTTTAGAGAAAAAACATTTGAAAGAAATTGTTTCGCTGATGGCGGATCAGCTGACAAAACGATTAAAAGAACAGGATATAGAACTCGAATTAACGGATCGTGCAAAAGAAAAGCTGGCTGAAGAGGGCTTTGACTTAGAATATGGAGCGCGTCCGTTGCGGAGAGCGATTCAAAAATATGTCGAAGATCGCTTATCAGAGGAATTATTGAAAGGCACGATCTCGCAAGGTCAAAAAGTTGTATTGGACGTGCAAAATAATGAATTTGTCGTAAAAACTGCAGAAAAGGTTCAATAATCCAATGGGCATACTGCTTCACGTATGCCCCTCTCTTTCATTATATTGTCGTGTATCGATTGAACAAAGTGGGGAATAACCGAATGTCAAAGATCAAATCAAAATATATTTGTCAATCGTGCGGATATGAATCGCCGAAATGGATGGGAAAATGTCCAGGGTGCGGCGCATGGAATTCAATGGTTGAAGAAGTTATCAAGCCAAAGGGAAAACACCGCATTGCTTTTAGTCATTCTGAATCATCCACTGTCAGCAAACCTTCTCCAATTCATCAAATCCAAGCTGCGCAAGAACCTAGAATGCTTACAGGACTTCATGAGTTTAACCGCGTATTGGGAGGCGGAATTGTAAAAGGGTCTCTCGTTTTAATTGGAGGGGATCCTGGAATTGGAAAATCCACTCTCTTATTGCAAGTCTCCTCACAGCTGGCAGAGAGAGGGAACGATGTTTTATACATTTCGGGAGAAGAATCTTTAAAACAGACAAAACTTCGCTCCGACCGACTCGGGGTAAAAGGCGAAAGACTTTTCGTGCTTTCTGAAACGGACTTAGAAATCATCATTCAATCCATAATGGAAACTGAACCGGCTTTTGTCATCATTGATTCCATTCAAACGATTTATAACAGTGAAATTGCTTCTGCTCCTGGAAGCGTATCTCAGGTTCGAGAATGTACGGCTGAATTAATGAGATTGGCAAAGACAAAAGGAATTCCGATTTTTATTGTCGGTCATGTAACAAAAGACGGCACAATTGCAGGGCCGCGCATTTTAGAACATATGGTTGATACTGTATTGTATTTTGAAGGTGATCGACATCATACGTACCGAATTTTACGGGCAGTTAAAAACAGGTTCGGATCCACTAACGAAATAGGAATTTTTGAAATGAAGGAAGCAGGTCTTAAAGAAGTGCTCAACCCGTCAGAAGTGTTTTTAGAAGAGCGTGCAAAAGGGGCATCTGGTTCAACAGTAGTCGCTTCCATGGAAGGGACAAGACCTGTTCTAGTCGAAATACAAGCTTTAATCACCCCGACAAGCTTTGGAAACCCAAGAAGGATGGCAAATGGGATTGATCATAATCGTGTTTCTTTGTTGATGGCGGTATTGGAAAAACGTGTTGGTTTATTGCTCCAAAACCAAGATGCCTACTTAAAAGTTGCCGGCGGGGTGAAATTAGACGAGCCTTCAATTGACTTGGCAATTTGCATCAGTATAGCTTCAAGCTTTAAAGATGTTCCGACGAACATTTATGATGTTTTTGTAGGTGAGGTTGGTTTAACAGGAGAAATTAGAAGGGTTTCACGAATTGAACAGCGTGTACAAGAAGCTGCCAAACTGGGATTTAAGCGGATTTTTTTACCGAAAGCCAATCTGGGCGGTTGGAAATGGCCGGAAGATATAGAAATTGTCGGTGTGCAAAACATTTCAGAAGCGCTCGAACTTGCAATAGGGGGATAAGCTATGAAACAAGAAAAATCGCTTAAGGAAATCTTGCAATTTGTAGCCCCAGGCACACCAATCCGGGAAGGAATTGAAAACGTGCTGCGCGCAAAGACCGGGGGGCTAATTGTTGTAGGATATAACGAAAAAATCAAACAAATTGTAGACGGGGGATTTTATATCAATTGCCCTTTTTCCCCCGCCTATTTATATGAACTAGCTAAAATGGATGGAGCCATTATTTTAAGCGACTCAGGGCAAAAAATTTTATACGCAAACGCACAGCTTGTTCCGGATACGAGCATAGAGGTAAGAGAAACAGGCATGAGGCATAGAACAGCTGAACGAGTAGCAAAGCAAACAGGAAATCTCGTAATTGCTATTTCTGAAAGAAGAAATGTCGTCACATTATATTTTGGCAATTCCCGCTATGCTTTGAGGGATATCGGTGTCATTTTGACGAAGGCCAATCAAGCTTTGCGGACGTTGGAAAAGTATAAATCTGCCACTGACCAATCCATTAATAATTTAGGATCTTTAGAGTTTGAAGATTTAGTCACGATCGATGAAGTGATCCAAGTTTTACATAGAATAGAAATGGTGCTGCGAATTAAGAGTGAAATTATTAATTATATTTACGAACTCGGTACAGAAGGGCAGCTGATTCAGCTTCAGATGACCGAGCTTTTAGCAGATATTGAAAAAGAAGCGGCTCTGCTTATCAAAGATTACAGCATGGAGCGGCTGAATGATCCTATTCCTGTATTAAAGCAGCTGCAAGAATTGTCCAGCTCAGCATTATTAGATGATGCGGTTTTATTGAAGCTGCTCGGATATCCCCATTTTACCAATATGAATGAACCTGTTGTTCCTCGAGGTTACCGGTTTTTGCATAAAATACCAAAGCTTCCTTCCGTTATTATTGAAAATTTAGTGACAACCTTTGAAAATTTGAAACAAATTGCAAATGCTACCGTAGAAAAGCTTGATGAAGTGGAAGGAATAGGTGAAGTTAGGGCGAGGAAAATTAAGGAAGGATTAAGGCGCCTCCAAGATCAGTATAACATTGCAAGGGAGCTCTAACACATCCTTTACAGTAATTTATCAATATTTTTACAATCCTTGTTTTTAGATGTTTGAAAGGTTTGAAAGTGTATATAATGAAATAAAGGAGGTGGAGGTATGTTAAAACGAATTGTTCAAATATTTTTCTTTTTTGTTGGCGGAACGTTAGGTGTTTTGTTTATACCGGAATTATTATTTCTCTTAAATCTTGATGATGTTCCATTTCTGATGACACCATATACATTGGCGATATTAGGTGCAATTTTATTTTATATAACCTCCTTCTGGCTAGTGGATTATGTGGTGAATTGGATAAAATTTATAGAAGAGAAATTAGTGAAAGCTCCGGTTACGGATGTATTATTTGGCAGTTTAGGATTAATTTTTGGTCTGATTATTGCTTATTTAATTGGAATTTCATTATCTGAACTTCCATACCCAATTATCAATAACATTGTTCCGATCTTTTTAACCATAATTTTAGGATATTTAGGTTTTCAAATCGGATATAAAAAGCGCGACGAACTGTTGAACTTGTTTTCGATTACAGCAAGAATCAGCAAGAAGAAAGCCTCTCAAGAAGAAGAGGAAAATGTTGAAAAGAAAAGCTTAAAAATATTAGATACAAGTGTTATTATAGATGGCAGGATTGCAGATATTTGTCAAACAGGTTTTTTAGAAGGGACCATTATTATTCCTCAATTTGTGTTGGAGGAACTTCAGCATATAGCGGATTCTTCAGATGTGCTAAAAAGAAATCGAGGAAGAAGAGGTCTGGATATTTTAAATAAAATCCAAAAAGAGCTGGACATTAAAGTGGAAATATGGGAAGGCGACTTCGAAGATATACAAGAAGTCGACAGCAAGCTTGTAAAACTGGCAAAAATCATTCAAGGCGTTGTGGTCACAAACGATTTCAATTTAAATAAAGTATGTGAGCTCCAAAACGTCTCTGTTTTGAACATCAACGATTTAGCCAATGCGGTAAAACCGATTGTACTACCAGGGGAAGAGTTAAATGTCCAAGTAATTAAGGATGGAAAAGAGCATAACCAAGGTGTTGCTTATCTTGATGATGGCACGATGATTGTTGTCGAGGACGGAAGGGACTATATCGGGAAAAATATTGATATTCTCGTTACAAGCGTTCTTCAAACATCTGCCGGACGAATGATTTTTGCAAAGCCAAAGCTGCTGGAAAAAGCATTGTAATAAGGGAGAAAGAAGATGGAATATCGGGTTGTCATACCAGCTGCAGGGCAAGGGAAAAGAATGAGGGCAGGAAAAAATAAACAGTTTATCAAACTTAATTCTTTACCTGTGATTGTTCATACTTTAATGGTGTTTGAAAAAGATCCTCAATGCACCGAAATTGTTCTAGTCATAAACGAGAAAGAGCGTGAAGAATTTCTTTCTTTACTGAAAAAATATAAAATAAAAAAAGTGCAAAAATTAGTTCCCGGAGGACAGGAACGCCAATATAGTGTTTACAACGGGTTAAAAGCCGTTGAAGAAGATGGTATAATATTAATTCACGACGGTGCAAGGCCTTTCATTCGCAGGGAAACCATTCATCAGCTTGTTGAAAAGGCTCATTTAGAGGGCGCAGCGGTCGTAGCCGTTCCTGTAAAGGATACTGTGAAAAGAGTTCGCAATATGGAAGTCATTGATACTGTTGAACGTTCTAGCTTGTGGGCAGTTCAAACGCCACAAGCTTTTCGTCTTTCCATCGTATTAAAAGCTCATGAAGCGGCCAATAGGGATCAATTTGTAGGAACAGACGATGCAAGTCTTGTAGAAAGAATTGGCGAAAAAGTTTGTATTGTACATGGGGATTATTCAAATATAAAACTTACAACCCCTGAAGATTTGATTTTTGCCCGTGCGATTTTAGAGAGTGAAAGAGGGGAAAGGGAATGATTCGGATTGGACAAGGTTTTGATGTTCATCAGCTTGTGGAAGGAAAACCGCTTGTGATCGGTGGAGTCAACATTCCTTATGAAAAAGGATTGCTTGGACATTCTGATGCTGATGTTCTTCTTCATGCATTGACAGATGCCTGCTTGGGAGCGATTGGAGAAGGAGATATCGGCAAGCATTTTCCTGATACGGATCCTGCATATAAAGATATTGACTCGGCGAAATTGCTTCAAGAGGTATGGAACTTGGTAAAGGAGAAAGGCTATATATTAGGCAATGCGGATTGTACAATTATTGCTCAAAAACCAAAAATGGCGCCTTACATCCATCAAATGCGTACTAGAATTGCGGAGCTCTTGGAGGCTGAACTTGACCAAGTGAATGTTAAAGCAACGACGACGGAGGAGCTTGGGTTTACAGGACGCGGGGAAGGAATCGCTGCACAGTCAATCGTTTTATTGCAAAAGAAAAAGTAATCTTTGAACATCAATGGTTTGGTGGTACAATATTTTAAAGAATTACGGTTTGATTATTGGAGGGACAAAATATGGCTGACAACGGAATACGGGTTCGCTATGCACCGAGTCCGACGGGGCATTTACATATTGGAAACGCACGCACTGCATTATTTAATTATTTGTTCGCTAGAAGCCAAAATGGGAAATTTATTATCCGAATTGAAGATACCGATCAAAAGCGGAATATCGAAGGAGGAGAACAAAGCCAGCTTTTTTATTTAAAATGGCTTGGAATTGATTGGGACGAAAGCATAGACAAGGGCGGAGATTACGGTCCTTATCGACAATCGGAGCGGACAAGCATTTATAAAAAATATTATGAAGAGCTCTTGGAAAGAGACTTGGCGTATAAATGTTATTGTACGGAAGAGGAGCTTGAAAACGAGCGTCAAGCGCAAATCGATCGCGGTGAAATGCCAAGATATTCAGGGAAATGCGCACACCTTTCTAAAGAACAGCAAGAGGCACTCGAAAAAGAAGGACGGAAACCAAGCATTCGTTTCCGGGTTCCAAAAGGAAAAATATATAAATGGAACGATATCGTAAAAGGAGATATTTCTTTTGAGTCCGATGATTTTGGGGATTTTGTCATCGTGAAAAAAGACGGAACACCGACTTATAATTTTGCCGTCGCCGTCGACGATCATTTAATGGAAATCAGTCATGTGTTGCGCGGAGAAGACCATATTTCCAATACACCGAAGCAAATGATGATTTATGAAGCTTTTGGATGGGAACCGCCTGTTTTTGGTCATATGACGTTAATCGTCAATGAAAACAGAAAAAAATTAAGCAAGCGTGATGAGAGCATCATTCAATTTATTGAACAATATGCTGAATTAGGGTATTTGCCTGAAGCGCTCTTTAATTTTATCGGTTTGTTAGGATGGTCTCCTGTTGGGGAAGAAGAGATTTTCAGCAAAGAAGAGTTTATTAAAATTTTTGATCCAAACCGATTATCAAAATCACCTGCTGTTTTCGACACACTGAAATTAAAATGGATGAACAATCAGTACATGAAAAAGCTTGATCTCGAAAAAGTAGTCGACCTTTCGCTGCCCCACCTCGTAAAAGCCGGACGCGTCAGTGAAAATATGTCAGACGATGAAAAAAATTGGGTGCGCCGCCTCATTTCCCTATATCAAGATCAAATGAGCTACGGTGCAGAAATTGTCGAATTAAGCGAAATGTTTTTTAAGGAAGAGATAGAGCTCGATGAAGAAGGAAAGCTTGTGCTTCAAGAAGAACAAGTTCCTTCCGTGTTAAGCGCATTTTTGGAAGAAGTGAAAGCAATTCAAGATTTCAAAGCAGATGAAATCAAAAAAGCGATTAAGTCAGTTCAAAAAGCGACAGGTCAAAAGGGGAAAAAATTGTTCATGCCGATTCGCGTTGCGACAACCGGGCAGACACACGGTCCTGAGCTGCCGCTTGCCCTTGAGCTCTTAGGAAAAGGAAAGATTATCACAAGGCTGGAAAAAGCACTAGATTAACTTTTTAAAAAAATTGTAATATAGTATGTATGAACAGATGACGGAAAAACGTTGAGAAGGAGAAGTAAGAAAGCAAACGGCTTTTCAGAGAGAACCTCCTTTGGCTGAAAGAGGTTTAAGCACGCGCTTTCTGAAATGCCCCTTCGAGTCTTTTGTCGAAACCAGCGGGAGTAGACAAAAGCGGAGACTCACCGTTATAAGAGTTAAAGTTGAGGGAAAAGAAAAGCTATACCTTTTCCCTAAACAGAGTGGAACCGCGCTTATTTGCGTCTCTGTGTCTAGACAGAGGCGCATTTCTTTTTCAGTAGGGTATTATGATTACTTTTTATGGGAGGGAGAAAAATATGTGGAAAATATTAAAAGAAGATGTGGAAGTCGTTTTTGACCAAGACCCTGCTGCGAGATCTTATTTAGAAGTGATCTTAACTTATTCAGGCCTTCACGCCATATGGGCTCATCGGTTGGCGCATGCGTTTTACAAACGGAAATTGTACTTTATTGCCAGAGTCATTTCGCAAATAAGCCGCTTTTTCACGGGAATTGAAATCCACCCTGGTGCCAAAATCGGTCGTCGTTTTTTCATCGATCATGGCATGGGTGTCGTTATTGGCGAGACTTGTGAAATTGGCGATAATGTTACTGTATATCAAGGAGTTACATTAGGCGGAACAGGTAAAGAAAAGGGGAAACGGCATCCTACCATCAAAAATAATGTTCTCATTGCAGCTGGCGCGAAGGTATTAGGATCTATTACGATTGGAGAAAACTCGAAAATTGGCGCAGGTTCCGTCGTTTTGCGCGATGTTCCGGATAATTCGACTGTTGTAGGCATTCCGGGGAGAGTTGTTGTGCAAAACGGGAAAAAGGTGAGAAAAGATTTAAATCATAGAGATTTGCCGGATCCTATTTCAGATAAATTAAAAGAGCTTGAAAAAGAAATAGGAAAATTAAAGGCAGAATTAGATAATCTGAAAAAAAAGGAGGGCGTTCAATGAGCATCAAAATTTATAATACATTATCCAGGAAAAAGGAAGAATTTATTCCTTTAGAGGACAACAAGGTAAAGATGTATGTTTGCGGTCCTACCGTTTACAACTATATTCACATCGGAAATGCTAGACCAGCCATTGTATATGATACAGTTCGTCGATATTTGGAGTACAGAGGGTACGATGTGAAATATGTGTCGAATTTTACCGATGTGGATGATAAATTGATTAAAGCTGCAAATGATTTGGGCGAAACGGTTCCGGAGATTGCAGAACGATTTATTAAGGCCTATTTTTCTGATATTGATGCACTGGGATGCAAAAGAGCGGATGTTCATCCTCGTGTGACGGAAAATATGGAGACAATCATTGAATTCATCCAAGCTCTCATTGACAAAAATTATGCCTATGAAGTCGACGGAGATGTGTATTATAAAACACGGTATTTTAAGGAATACGGAAAGCTTTCGCATCAATCAATAGATGAGCTTCATGCCGGTGCCAGAATACAAATTGGCGAAAAAAAGAGAGATCCGCTTGATTTTGCACTTTGGAAAGCAGCAAAAGAAGGGGAAATTTCATGGGATAGCCCTTGGGGAAAAGGACGTCCTGGATGGCATATTGAATGCTCTGCAATGGCAAGAAAATATTTAGGGGATACAATTGATATTCATGCAGGCGGCCAAGATTTAACTTTTCCGCATCATGAAAATGAGATCGCACAATCCGAAGCGCTTACCGGCAAACCTTTTGCGAAATATTGGATGCATAACGGTTATATTAATATCAACAATGAGAAGATGTCTAAATCACTTGGCAATTTTATTCTTGTTCAAGATGTTTTAAAGCAGTATGAACCACAAGTATTTCGATTTTTTATGCTATCTGTACACTACCGACATCCTATCAATTATTCGAAAGAACTTTTGGATAGTACAAAAAACGGATTGGAAAGAATCCGCACCTCATATATCAATTTAAAGCATCGTCTGGAAAGCAGTGCGAATCTCACTAATGATGATGAAAAATGGCTGGAAGAAATCAGCCGGCTAAAGAAGGAATTTATTCATGAAATGGACGACGATTTCAATACGGCGAATGCTATATCTGTCATTTTCGATTTAGTGAAAAATGCAAACTATTATTTGGAAAGAAAAAACACCTCCGAAAAAGTAATTAAGGCATTTTTGCAGCTATTTAATGAATTTGGCGATGTATTAGGTTTGACATTTGATGTTCAAGAGCTGCTGGACGAAGACATTGAAAGGCTGATAAACGAGCGAAATCAAGCTAGAAAAGAAAGAAATTTTGCTCTAGCCGACAAAATTCGAGATCAGCTCAAGGAAATGAACATTATATTGGAAGATACGCCTCAAGGAACAAGGTGGAAAAGAGGATAAATATGATTGAGCTTGAAAAAATAAAAGAAGCACGGCAGCTTAACGGTCTTGTTTTAGCATATATGGGCGATGCTGTATATGAAGTATTTGTCAGGCATCATCTGTTATCAAAAGGAACTGTCAAACCGGGCCAGCTTCATAAATTGGCGAAGTCGTTTGTTTCGGCCAAAGCGCAGGCAGCGATTTTAAAAACATTAACTGACAACGGCTTTTTCAATGAAGAAGAGCTGGAAATAATGAAAAGAGGGCGAAATGCCAAATCAAACACGGTGCCGAAAAATACCGATGTACAAACATACCGATACAGCACGGCTTTCGAATCTTTAATCGGCTATCTTTTTTTAACAGGTGATCAAGATCGGCTAAACAACGTCATAGATGCTGCAATCGCTGCAACATACGAGAAAGGGGGAGTTGAACGTGGCGGATGAATATATATACGGGAAGAATTCGGTTATCGAAGCATTGAAATCGAACAGGGATATTAACAAAGTGTTTATTGCGGAAAATTCATATACTAAACAAGCGCAGCAAATTATAATGCTGGCGAAAAATAAAGGGGTAGCAGTTCAATTCGTTCCAAAGAAAAAGCTCGATCAGATCGTTTCGGGCAGCCACCAAGGAGTCATTGCGCAAGTTGCTGCATATAAGTATACGGATTTTGAAGATTTGTTCAAATTGTCTGACGAACGCGGGGAAGCGCCCTTTTTTATGATTCTAGATGAAATTGAAAATCCGGCAAATCTCGGCTCGATTATGAGAACAGCTGATGCTGCTGGAGTACACGGCATTATTATTCCAAAGAACCGGGCGGTCGGTTTAACCAATGTAGTGGCAAAAACGTCAACGGGAGCAATTGAATATGTTCCCGTAGTCCGCGTGACAAACTTGGCACGCACGATTGACGAGCTGAAAAACAGAGGTATATGGATTTACGGCACTGATGCAAAAGGGGAAGACGATTATCGGACAATTGACGGGAAACTGCCCGTTGCATTAGTAATCGGCAGTGAAGGGAAAGGAATTAGCCGCTTAGTAAAAGAAAAGTGCGACTTCCTTGTGAAAATCCCGATGGTTGGTCATGTTACTTCTTTGAACGCCTCCGTTGCTGCCAGTCTATTAATGTATGAAGTTTTTCGTAAACGGCGGCCATCAGGAGAGTAACCAATGGATATTTTATTAGTCGATGGATACAACATTATTGGTGCTTGGCCTGATCTGCAAAAATTAAAAGATGAAAACAATTTGGAGGATGCAAGGAAGATCCTGATCAACAAGATGGCCGAATATCAAGCATACACGGGGATGAAGGTGATTGTCGTTTTTGATGCTCATTTAGTGAAAGGAATTGAAAAAAAATATTTGGATAATCGCGTGGAAATTATTTTCACGAGAGAAAATGAAACCGCTGATGAACGGATTGAAAAGCTGGCCAAAACATTAAAAAATATTAAGACGAAAATTTATGTAGCAACATCCGACTATATAGAACAATGGACGATTTTTTCCCAGGGAGCTTTGAGAAAATCGGCGCGCGAGCTATATAACGAAGTGGTGTCTATTGAAGAAAGCATTCGAAAAAAAATTCAGCAAATTCAGGGCGAGCGCCCCGCTTCGAAGATTCGCCTTTCTTATGAAGTTGCCGAAAGGTTCGAAAAATGGAGAAGAGGAGATTTATCGTAATTTTGACATAAGTTGACGTTTATGGAAATCTTGCAGTATAATATTTCTAATAATTGTATGCGCGGTCGGGGTGATTTGCATGAGTGTTCAAGACAACAAGGGGGAAAAAATAAAAAAATTGCAGAAGCTTGAAGATGAACAAATTGTAGAGCTCGTCCACAAAGGCGACAGCGCTGCATTGGATTTCTTGATCACAAAATACCGGAACTTTGTGCGGGCCAAGGCAAGATCCTACTTTCTCATCGGGGCGGATCGTGAGGATATAATTCAAGAGGGGATGATTGGATTATATAAAGCGATTCGTGACTTTAAAGAGGACAAGCTTACCTCCTTTAAGGCATTTGCCGAGTTGTGCATTACCCGCCAAATGATTACTGCCATTAAAACTGCTACCCGTCAAAAACATATTCCTCTAAACTCGTATGTTTCATTGGATAAACCCATTTATGATGAAGAGTCAGATCGCACACTGATGGATGTAATATCTGGAGCAAAAGTAATGGATCCAGAAGAACTCATCATTAACCAGGAAAAGTTTGATGATATAGAATTGAAAATGGGGGAAATATTATCTGATCTTGAACGGAAAGTGTTGTCCCTTTATTTGGAAGGTCGTTCCTATTTAGAAATTTCAGAAGAATTAAACAGGCATGTAAAATCTATTGACAATGCCTTGCAGCGGGTGAAAAGAAAGCTAGAAAGATACTTGGAGCTGAGGGAATTTACTTCATAACTCATTGACATAAAAATTGCCATTATGTTACTGTTTAATAGAGTAAGTATCGGTAGGTGTAATATGAGGAAAAAAATAGTTCTAGCTTGTTCTCAATGCGGCAGCCGAAATTATTCAACGATGAAAAAGGCGACCGAAGAACGGTTGGAAATCAAAAAGTTTTGTAAAACGTGCCAAGCTCATACCACTCATCGGGAAACAAAGTAAATTGCACGATTCTTGGATTTCTGGAGGTAAACAAATGCAGCGCTTGACTGGATTTTTTCGAGATGTCGTAAAAGAAATGAAAAAGGTCAGCTGGCCGAAAAGAAAGGAATTGGTTCGCTATACGATTACGGTCATTACAACAGTAGCCTTTTTTGCTATATTTTTTGCTATTGTCGACTTAGGAATTTCTGAGTTATTAAGGCTTATTCTTGAATAAAAGCCTTTTATCCATGATATAATAGATATTATTCATAAGTCCGTCAGTAAACCCGGTAAACGGGTTTTTTCATTGCCTAAAAATGAAATGGGGAGGGAAGGACAAGGTCCTCTGATATGGAAAAGAACTGGTATGTTGTGCATACATATTCCGGCTATGAAAATAAAGTAAAAGCGAATTTAGAAAAACGCGTAGAGTCAATGGGCATGCAGGACAAAATTTTTCGTGTGATCGTCCCTGAAGAAGAAGAAATGGATATGAAAAGCGGAAAGAAAAAAGTGACGAAAAAAAAGGTTTTCCCTGGGTATGTTTTAGTAGAGCTCATCATGACGGATGATTCATGGTATGTGGTTCGCAACACTCCCGGAGTTACCGGATTCGTCGGCTCTGCAGGGTCTGGATCTAAACCAACTCCGCTTTTGCCGGAAGAAGTACAGGCAATTTTCAAACGCATGGGAATAGAAGAGGCTCGTGTGGAAGTTGATTTTGAATTAAAAGAAACGGTAAAAGTAAATGACGGCCCGTTTGCTAATTTCACGGGCGTTATCGAAGAAATCGATACAGATAGAAAAAAAGTCAAAGTTCTCGTCAATATGTTTGGGCGTGAAACACCAGTTGAACTAGATTTTTCCCAAGTTTCCAAATTGTAAAATGTAGAAAAACAAACTTGAAATCATTAATTAAAAATGGTAATATTTCTTAAGTCGATATGTCTCTGAAAGAGACTGAATGATGCATTAATCTTTCTCTCATTCATATAAAGAAGGATGTTGCATGAGTGGGAGGGTTTTACCCTATTACCACATCACGGACTTAAGGAGGTGTGTCTCGTGGCTAAAAAAGTGATTAAAATCGTGAAATTGCAGATTCCTGCAGGTAAAGCTAATCCTGCGCCGCCAGTAGGACCTGCTCTCGGTCAAGCTGGGGTTAATATCATGGGATTCTGTAAAGAGTTCAACGCTCGCACGGCTGATCAAGCTGGCTTAATTATTCCTGTTGAAATTACGGTATTTGAAGACCGTTCATTTACATTTATTACGAAAACTCCGCCTGCTGCCGTTCTTTTGAAAAAAGCAGCTGGAATTGAATCAGGTTCTGGTGAACCGAATCGTAATAAAGTGGCAACAATTAAACGCGATAAAGTTCGCGAAATTGCCGAAACGAAAATGCCTGACTTAAATGCAGCTAGCGTTGAAGCAGCAATGCGTATGGTTGAAGGCACAGCCCGAAGCATGGGCATTGTGATCGAAGACTAATCAATATGCATTGGTGTAGTAGGTTGCGAGTTTGTTTATTCAAGTTCGCAACCTTTATTCGTGGGAGGTTATTCCGCTAAAACCACATAAGGAGGAAAATGATATGGCAAAAAGAGGTAAAAAATATTTAGAAGCTGCAAAGCTTGTTGATCGTTCAAAAGCTTATGACGTAAAAGAAGCAATTGAATTAGTAAAGAAAACGAATATCGCAAACTTTGATGCGACAGTTGAAGTTGCATTCCGCCTTGGCGTTGATCCTCGTAAAAACGATCAGCAAATCCGCGGGGCTGTTGTGCTGCCGAACGGTACAGGTAAAACACAACGTGTATTAGTGTTCGCTAAAGGGGAAAAAGCAAAAGAAGCGGAAGCTGCTGGTGCGGATTATGTCGGCGACAGCGACTACATCAATAAAATTCAACAAGGCTGGTTTGACTTCGATGTTGTTGTGGCTACCCCTGATATGATGGGTGAAGTCGGTAAACTTGGACGTATTTTAGGTCCTAAAGGTTTAATGCCGAACCCTAAAACAGGAACGGTAACATTTGAAGTTGAAAAAGCTGTCAAAGAAATTAAAGCTGGTAAAGTTGAATACCGTGTAGATAAAGCTGGGAACGTTCATGTTCCAATCGGAAAAACTTCTTTTGACAGTGAAAAATTAGTTGAAAACTTTACAACAATCTACGATGCGCTATTAAAAGCAAAACCGGCAGCGGCAAAAGGCACTTACATGAAAAACGTTTCTGTAACGTCTACAATGGGCCCTGGAATTAAAGTAGATCCTTCCAGCTTTGTCGTGAAATAATAAACCGGTTTGACAAGCAGGGTGTATTTTAGTAAAATAAAAATGTTGTGTAATTAAATAGAATTCATTTATACCGTAGACAGTAGGTGCCGAAAGGCTTAATATCCTACCGAGGTGTATGATATAGATTAAGCGGAACGTTTGCTTATTTGTACGATACCTCCATGTCTGCGGGCATGGAGGTATTTCATTTCACCGGCGGTATAAGTGTTCATTTTCAATTTGCAGGAGGTGTAAACAAATGAGCAGCGCAATTGAAAAGAAGAAACAGATCGTTGAAGAAATTGCAGCCAAATTCCGTGAAAGCGTCTCTACTGTTATCGTAGATTACCGCGGTCTTAATGTAGCGGAAGTAACGGAATTGCGCAAAAGACTTCGTGAAGCAAATATAGAGTTCAAGGTTTACAAAAATACGTTAACTCGCCGTGCTGTTGAACAAGCAGAAATTTCTGGATTAGAAGAAGTGCTGACTGGTCCAAACGCTATCGCATTTAGCACTGAAGATGTCGTGGCGCCTGCTAAAATTTTGAATGATTTTGCAAAAGAGCATGAAGCGCTTGAGATTAAAGCTGGCGTCATCGAAGGCAATGTTGCAACAGTTGATGAAATTAAAGCGATTGCTGACCTTCCATCTCGCGAAGGCTTGCTTTCTATGTTGCTTTCTGTACTGCAAGCTCCTATTCGCAACTTTGCACTTGCAACAAAAGCAGTTGCAGATCAAAAAGAAGAGCAAGGCGCTTAAAGCAAATTTTCGTATTAAACTATTAGCAATTTAAAACATAAGGAGGAAAAACAAATGACAAAAGAACAAATTATTGAAGCGATAAAAGAAATGACTGTTCTTGAACTTAACGACTTAGTAAAAGCAATCGAAGAAGAATTTGGCGTAACTGCTGCTGCTCCTGTTGCTGTGGTTGGTGGCGCTGGCGGCGGTGAAGCTGCTGCAGAAAAAACTGAATTCGATGTTATTCTTGCTAATGCAGGTGCACAAAAAATTAAAGTTATCAAAGTTGTTCGTGAAATCACTGGCCTTGGCTTAAAAGAAGCAAAAGAATTAGTTGACAACACTCCAAAACCATTAAAAGAAGGCGTATCTAAAGAAGAAGCTGAAGAACTTAAAGCAAAACTTGAAGAAGTTGGAGCAGAAGTTGAAGTTAAGTAAAAGCTGTTAAATAAATAGAAAAGCTCGCTGATTCATTGGCGGGCTTTTCTTTTATGTATGAATTTCTGCCCGTAGAAAATACTCCTAAAAAAGGGGTGCAGAAAATGAGCGAACATTATTTTTCGGAAAAACCGGAAGTGGAAAGCAATAGGAGAAAAATTGAGTGCACGTTGAGAAATCATCCATTTGCGTTCATGACCGACCGCGGAGTTTTTTCAAAACGGGAGGTTGATTTTGGAACGCAGCTATTAATTGAAACTTTCGCTGCTCCCGAAATTCCAGGAGATATTTTGGATGTAGGCTGCGGATACGGACCGATCGGATTGTCAATTGCAAAATCGGAACCCGATAGAATGATTGATATGATCGATATAAATGAAAGGGCAATCGAACTTGCGGAACTGAATGCTCGAATAAACAACATTCAAAATGTCCGTGTGTTTCAAAGCAATTTGTTTGAAAATCTGGAAGGGAAATGGTATGCTGCTATTTTAGCAAACCCTCCCATTCGGGCTGGAAAACAAGTCGTCCATCATATATTTGAAAAAAGCTTTGATCATTTAAAAGACCATGGAGAGCTTTGGATCGTTATCCAAAAAAAGCAGGGGGCTCCTTCCGCTAAACAAAAGCTGGAGACTCTGTTTCGTTCGGTAGAAGTGGCAGAGAGAAAAAAAGGCTATTATATTTTTAAAGCAAAAAAAGATTGACCTGCAATCCAGGATATGTTAACATTATAAAATGCCAATATATTAATTTCCATTTGTAGCTAAATTTTTTCTTGGATGTATAGAACCAATCCATTAAGGAAAAAATAATAAAATCAACTATTTCTGCGCAGTGGTTTTCTTTTTTCATAAAGAAAATCCTTTTTCTTTTTACTTGTAATAGTATTTATTTTATTATATAAAACATGGAATGCTATTTACAAGATATTATTATGCTGATTTGAGGGGTGACTCAGTTGACAAGTCAACTAGTTCAGTACGGACGACACCGCCAACGCAGAAGTTATGCGCGTATTAAAGAAGTGTTGGAATTACCTAATCTTATTGAAATCCAAACCTCTTCGTATCAGTGGTTTCTTGATGAGGGTCTTCGTGAAATGTTTCAAGACATATCTCCTATCGAAGATTTCACTGGTAACCTCTCGCTTGAGTTTATTGACTACAGCTTAGGTGAACCGAAATACTCCGTTGAAGAAGCAAAAGAACGCGATGTTACTTATTCTGCCCCGCTGCGGGTAAAAGTGCGCCTAATTAATAAAGAAACAGGCGAAGTGAAAGATCAAGATGTATTTATGGGCGATTTTCCGCTTATGACGGAAACCGGCACATTTGTGATCAATGGTGCAGAACGAGTAATTGTTTCCCAATTAGTCCGTTCACCTAGTGTTTACTACAGCGACAAAATTGATAAAAACGGTAAGAAGGGCTTTACAGCTACCGTCATTCCAAACCGTGGCGCTTGGTTAGAGTACGAAACAGATGCAAAAGATGTTATATATGTCCGCATTGATCGCACTCGCAAATTACCAGTTACGGTTCTTTTACGTGCCCTTGGGTTTGGCTCTGATCAAGAAATCATCGATGTGTTCGGAGAAAATGAATATTTAAGAAATACGTTGGATAAAGACAATACCGAAAGCCCAGAAAAGGCGCTTCTTGAAATTTACGAACGCCTGCGTCCTGGTGAACCGCCAACAGTTGAAAATGCAAAAAGCTTATTGATCTCCCGTTTCTTTGATCCAAAAAGATATGATTTAGCAAGTGTCGGCAGATATAAAATTAACAAGAAACTTCATATCAAAAACCGACTCTTTAATCAACGATTAGCAGAAACTCTAGTCGACCCTGAAACTGGAGAAATCATTGCTGAAAAAGGAACTATTATTGATAGAAGAACGCTGGATAAAATTTTGCCTTACCTTGAAAAAGGAATAGGGTTTAAAAAATTCACTCCTGATGGTGGAGTAGTTGATGAAGACATCACGTACCAATCTATTAAAATTTATGCTCCAAACGATCCGGATGGAGAAAAAATTCTCAACGTTGTTGGCAACGCAAACATTGATGAAAGTGTAAAAAACATTACGCCAGCAGACATTATTGCGTCCATCAGCTACTTCTTTAATTTGCTATATGGAGTAGGAAATACAGATGATATTGACCATTTAGGAAACCGCCGTCTTCGTTCGGTAGGGGAGCTTTTGCAAAACCAGTTTCGAATCGGACTTTCACGGATGGAGCGTGTTGTGAGGGAGAGAATGTCCATTCAGGATGCCAATACGATTACTCCGCAGCAATTAATCAACATCCGTCCAGTAATTGCGGCCATTAAAGAATTTTTTGGTAGCTCCCAATTGTCCCAATTCATGGATCAAACCAATCCTCTTGCAGAACTGACGCATAAGCGCCGTTTATCTGCATTGGGACCTGGCGGACTCACACGTGAACGAGCAGGCTTTGAAGTTCGCGACGTCCATTATTCCCATTATGGACGCATGTGTCCAATTGAAACGCCTGAAGGTCCAAATATCGGATTGATTAACTCATTATCAACATATGCAAAAGTAAACCGTTTCGGTTTTATTGAAACGCCGTATAGAAGAGTTGACCCTGAAACAGGGAAGGTAACAGACCGAATTGACTATTTGACAGCTGACGAAGAAGATAACTATGTTGTTGCTCAGGCTAACGTGCCAGTAGCAGAGGATGGAACGTTTTTAGAAGATAATATTGTTGCCCGTTTCCGCGGGGAAAACATAGTGGTGAAAAAAGACCGTGTCGACTACATGGACGTTTCGCCTAAGCAAGTTGTATCAGCAGCAACAGCTTGTATCCCGTTCTTGGAAAACGATGACTCCAACCGTGCATTAATGGGTGCAAACATGCAGCGCCAAGCTGTTCCTTTGCTTCAACCAGAAGCGCCTATTGTTGGTACCGGAATGGAGTATGTATCGGCTAGAGACTCTGGAGCAGCTGTCATCTGCAAGCACGCAGGCGTTGTCGAACGAGTTGAAGCCAACAGAATTTTAGTTCGCCGTTATGAAGAAGTGGACGGCCAAAAGGTTAAAGGTGATCTCGACGAGTACAAATTGTTGAAATTCGTCCGTTCCAACCAAGGAATGTGCTACAATCAGCGCCCAATTGTATCTGTTGGAGACGAAGTCGAGAAAGGCGAAATTTTAGCTGACGGTCCTTCCATGGAAAAGGGAGAGCTTGCTTTAGGCCGAAATGTACTTGTCGCCTTTATGACATGGGATGGATATAACTATGAAGATGCCATCATCATGAGCGAGCGTCTTGTAAAAGAAGACGTCTATACTTCCATCCATATTGAAGAATATGAGTCTGAATCCCGTGATACAAAATTGGGTCCGGAAGAAATCACTCGTGATATTCCAAATGTCGGAGAAGACGCTCTTCGCAACTTGGATGAACGAGGCATTGTCCGCATTGGGGCAGAAGTTAAAGACGGCGACTTGCTTGTTGGGAAAGTAACGCCAAAAGGAGTTACAGAACTGACTGCTGAAGAACGATTATTGCACGCTATTTTTGGAGAAAAAGCACGTGAGGTTCGTGATACATCACTTCGTGTTCCGCATGGGGGCGGAGGTATTGTTCTTGATGTAAAAGTGTTTAACCGTGAAGACGGAGATGAACTGCCTCCAGGTGTCAACCAGCTGGTGCGTGTATACATTGTACAGAAGCGTAAAATCTCTGAAGGGGATAAAATGGCAGGCCGCCATGGAAACAAAGGGGTTATTTCCCGAATTCTTCCTGAGGAGGACATGCCGTTTTTGCCGGATGGAACACCAGTTGACATCATGTTAAATCCATTAGGAGTACCTTCCCGGATGAACATCGGGCAAGTATTGGAATTGCACCTAGGAATGGCGGCTAAGAAGCTGGGCATTCATGTTGCAACTCCGGTATTCGATGGTGCGACAGAAGAAGATGTATGGTCAACAATTGAAGAAGCTGGGATGGCCCGTGATGCGAAAACGGTCCTTTACGACGGCCGCACTGGGGAACCTTTCGATAATCGCGTGTCTGTCGGAATCATGTATATGATCAAACTGGCGCACATGGTTGACGATAAACTGCATGCTCGTTCCACAGGTCCATACTCGCTTGTTACACAGCAACCGCTCGGCGGTAAAGCACAGTTCGGTGGACAGCGGTTCGGAGAAATGGAGGTTTGGGCTTTAGAAGCCTATGGAGCAGCATATACATTGCAAGAAATCCTTACTGTAAAATCAGACGATGTTGTCGGTCGTGTAAAAACATACGAGGCAATCGTAAAAGGCGAAAATGTGCCTGAACCTGGAGTTCCTGAATCTTTCAAAGTATTAATTAAGGAGCTTCAAAGCTTAGGACTGGATGTTAAAATTCTCTCAAGCGATGAACAAGAAATCGAAATGAGAGAATTGGAAGATGAGGTAAATTCCACCCAGTCAGATGGCCTCTCTTTAACGACTGATACAATCGAAGAGGAAATTGTTGATAAAGAAGAAAAAGATGCAGTTGCCAAAGAGTAAAGGAATTTTTTGCTACGGAAGATAAAAAGGGAGGTAGGCCCCTTGCTGGATGTAAATAATTTTGAGTATATGCACATCGGTCTTGCTTCACCTGATAAAATTCGTTCATGGTCATATGGTGAAGTGAAAAAACCAGAAACGATCAACTATCGTACTTTAAAGCCTGAAAAAGACGGTTTGTTTTGTGAACGTATATTCGGTCCGACAAAAGATTGGGAATGCCACTGCGGAAAATATAAACGGGTTCGCTATAAAGGCGTAGTATGCGATCGATGCGGTGTTGAGGTTACGCGAGCAAAAGTGCGTCGGGAGAGAATGGGGCATATCGAACTTGCTGCCCCTGTCTCTCATATTTGGTATTTCAAAGGGATTCCAAGCCGTATGGGACTAGTTCTTGACATGTCACCTCGAGCATTGGAAGAAGTTATTTATTTTGCCTCTTACGTCGTGACAGATCCTGGGGACACACCACTTGAAAAGAAACAGCTTTTATCTGAAAAAGAGTATCGCACATACCGCGAGAAATACGGAAATGCCTTCCAAGCATCAATGGGTGCGGAAGCAATTAAAAAATTATTGCAAGATATCAATCTTGATAAAGAAGTAGAAGCGTTAAAAGAAGAGCTTAAATCTTCTCAAGGCCAGCGGCGCACAAGAGCGATTAAACGCCTTGAAGTGATGGAAGCATTCAGAAATTCCGGGAATGACCCTTCATGGATGGTGTTGGATGTACTTCCTGTCATTCCGCCTGAATTGCGGCCGATGGTTCAATTGGATGGCGGACGCTTTGCAACTTCCGATTTGAACGATTTGTATCGCCGTGTTATTAACCGAAACAATCGTTTAAAAAGACTGTTGGATCTTGGAGCGCCAAGTATCATCGTGCAAAATGAGAAACGGATGCTTCAAGAGGCTGTTGACGCTCTTATTGACAATGGACGCCGTGGTCGTCCAGTTACTGGACCGGGAAATCGTCCACTGAAGTCACTCTCTCATATGCTGAAAGGAAAGCAAGGACGCTTCCGTCAAAACCTGTTAGGAAAACGGGTTGACTACTCTGGACGTTCCGTTATCGTTGTCGGCCCAAATCTGAAAATGTATCAATGCGGTTTGCCAAAGGAAATGGCGCTTGAGCTCTTTAAGCCTTTTGTCATGAAGGAGCTTGTTGAAAAAGGGCTGGCACATAACATTAAAAGCGCCAAACGGAAAATTGAACGCGTCCATCCTGAAGTTTGGGATGTGTTGGAGGAAGTCATTAAAGAACATCCGGTTCTGCTTAACCGGGCACCGACTTTGCACAGATTAGGAATCCAAGCGTTCGAACCGACGTTAGTCGAAGGGCGTGCCATTCGTCTACATCCGTTGGTATGTACAGCCTATAATGCTGACTTCGACGGTGACCAAATGGCTGTTCACGTTCCGTTATCGGCAGAAGCACAAGCAGAAGCAAGGCTGTTAATGCTTGCGGCTCAAAACATTTTAAATCCGAAAGACGGAAAACCGGTTGTTACGCCTTCACAAGATATGGTGTTGGGGAACTATTACTTAACAATGGAACGTGAAGGAGCGATCGGAGAAGGGAAAATTTTCAAAGATCCTGATGAGGCGCTCATTGCCTATCAAAACGGCCATGTACATTTGCATACACGAATTGCAGTACATGCCGGTTCCTTAAAGAACGAAACATTTACAGAAGAACAAAATAAAAAGCTTCTGATCACAACGGTAGGAAAATTAATATTCAACGAAATACTGCCGAATTCGTTCCCGTATATTAATGAGCCGTCAACTAAGAACATTCAAGAATGCACGCCTGATAAATATTTTGTTGATCCGGCACAGGTAGATGTGCGGGAGCACATTAAAAACCAAGAAATCATTCCGCCATTTAAAAAAGGAATTTTAGGAAAAATTATTGCCGAAGTCTTTAAGAGATTCCATATTACTGAAACATCGAAAATGCTTGACCGCTTAAAAGATTTAGGCTTTAAATATTCGACTAAAGCCGGAATTACAATCGGTGTTTCTGATATTGTTGTGTTGGCGGAAAAAGAAGCAATTTTAAAAGAGGCGCAAGCTAAAGTTGACAATGTCTTGAAGCAATTCAGACGCGGATTAATCACTGAAGATGAGCGGTACGATCGTGTTATCTCTATTTGGAGTGCTGCTAAAGACACCATTCAAAGCAAGTTGATGAATTCATTAGATAAGCGGAATCCGATTTTCATGATGAGCGATTCAGGAGCTCGCGGAAATGCATCTAACTTCACGCAGCTTGCGGGAATGCGCGGACTGATGGCTAACCCTGCTGGACGAATTATTGAGCTTCCGATTAAATCGAGTTTTAGAGAAGGTTTGACAGTGTTAGAATACTTCATCTCGACCCATGGTGCCAGAAAAGGTCTGGCAGATACAGCATTAAAAACTGCTGACTCCGGTTATTTAACACGCCGCCTTGTAGATGTTGCGCAAGATGTGATTATTCGTGAGGAAGACTGCGGAACAGACAGAGGAATTTTAGCGAGAGCGCTGAAAGACGGTTCAGAAGTTATCGAAAAACTCGAGGAACGGATTATCGGACGATATGCAAGAAGATCGGTTATTCATCCTGAAACGGGTGAAGTGCTTGTCAGGGAAAATGAAATGATTACCGAAGACATAGCAGCTCAAATTATCAATGCAGGGATAGAAGAAGTTTGGATTCGCTCTGCATTCACATGTAATACAAGACATGGTGTATGTAAAAAATGTTATGGACGGAACTTGGCTACCGGCACTGATGTCGAAGTAGGCGAAGCGGTAGGAATTATCGCAGCTCAATCGATCGGAGAGCCGGGTACACAGCTGACGATGCGTACTTTCCACACCGGTGGGGTTGCCGGCGACGACATTACCCAAGGTTTGCCGCGTGTTCAAGAATTGTTTGAAGCCCGTAATCCAAAAGGGCAAGCGGTTATTTCAGAAATTGACGGGGTAGTTGCTGAAATTAATGAAGTGAGAGATAAGCAGCAAGAAATTGTCGTCCGCGGTGAAGTGGAAACACGCACATACACGGCGCCATTTAACGCCCGCTTAAAAGTAGCTGTGGGGGACCGTGTAGAACGCGGTCAAGAAATTACGGAAGGTTCAATAGATCCAAAAGAATTGTTGAAAGTAAAAGACATTTTAGCCGTTCAAGAATATTTGCTTCGTGAAGTGCAAAAAGTGTACAGAATGCAAGGTGTGGAAATCGGCGATAAACATATTGAAGTAATGGTGCGGCAAATGCTGCGGAAAGTCCGTGTCATCGATTCCGGCGATACGGATGTTCTGCCGGGAACACTCCTTGACGTTCATCAATTTACAGAAGCGAATAAAAAGGTGCTTTTGGAAGGAAAACGCCCTGCAACAGGACGTCCGGTATTGCTCGGTATTACAAAGGCATCGCTTGAAACGGAGTCCTTCTTGTCTGCCGCATCATTCCAAGAGACAACACGCGTATTAACGGATGCGGCCATTAAAGGAAAACGAGATGAACTGTTAGGCTTGAAGGAAAATGTTATTATCGGTAAGCTTGTTCCGGCTGGAACAGGAATGCAGCTCTATAGAAAAATAAAACCGGTCATGAATAAAAAATCCGTTGACGAAACGATTTCGGTTGAATAATTGTCGGGGAAAAGATGGATGCCGTAAAATGCACAGTTGACATCCATCTTTTCCAATGTTAATATTATCAAGGTGTGTAAATATCACCTGTCACTTTGGAGGATATGAAATATGTCTTATGAAAAAGTAGCACAGGCTGAAAAGATTATTATTGGTACAAAGCAAACAGTGAAAGCTCTGAAAAATGACGCTGTAAAGGAAGTTATCATTGCAGTGGATGCTGACCCGAAAGTGACAAACAAAGTGGTTCAGCTGGCTGAAGAGAAAGAAGTTCCTTTAATTAGGGTCGATTCTATGAAGAAGCTCGGAAAAGCTTGCGGAATAGAAGTTGGAGCGGCAGCTGTTGCAATTATAAAATAAACATTGTTTTTGTAGATTTCTGCAAAAACAATTGTTTTTACCAAATTATGAACCGCCTGGATGTGTGGGTTTGAAAAAACGTTTGAAGGGAGGAAATGTATATGCCTACAATTAACCAATTAGTGCGAAAAGGCCGCACGCGCAAAGTAGTAAAATCAAAATCTCCTGCGTTAAACAAAGGATACAACAGCTTCAAAAAAGAACAAACAAATTTATCTTCGCCGCAAAAACGAGGAGTATGTACACGTGTTGGAACAATGACACCTAAAAAACCAAACTCAGCTCTTCGTAAATATGCACGTGTCCGCTTGTCAAACGGAATTGAAGTAACAGCTTATATTCCGGGGATCGGACATAACCTGCAAGAGCACAGCGTTGTGCTAATCCGCGGCGGACGTGTAAAAGACTTGCCTGGTGTCCGCTATCATATCGTACGCGGAGCTCTTGACACAGCTGGAGTTGAAAACCGTAAGCAAGGCCGTTCCAAATATGGAACGAAACGTCCTAAAAACTAAAAGATAATATAATAAATACAGAATGAAGGGAGGAATTTAGTGATGCCACGTAAAGGACCTGTACCAAAACGTGACGTACTACCAGATCCAATTTACAATTCAAAATTAGTAACTCGTCTGATTAATAAAATCATGATTGACGGTAAAAAAAGCAAAGCGCAAAAAATTCTTTACAATGCATTTGATATCGTGAGAGAACGAACTGGCAAAGATCCAATGGAAGTGTTTGAACAAGCATTGAAAAATATTATGCCAGTATTAGAAGTTCGTGCACGCCGAGTAGGGGGCGCAAACTACCAAGTACCTGTAGAGGTTCGTCCTGAACGCCGCACAACTTTGGGTCTTCGCTGGTTAGTAAACTATGCCCGCCTTCGTGGTGAAAGAACGATGGAAGAACGTCTTGCGGCTGAAATCATTGACGCAGCAAACAACACAGGTGCGGCAGTGAAAAAGCGTGAAGATACACATAAAATGGCTGAAGCGAATAGAGCATTTGCACATTATCGCTGGTAATAAACATAATATTTATCAATACCCATGAAGGAAGGAGAAATTACCCGATGCCAAGAGAGTTCTCCTTAGAAAAAACTCGCAATATCGGTATTATGGCGCACATTGATGCTGGTAAGACGACAACAACTGAGAGAATTTTGTTCTATACAGGCCGCATTCACAAAATCGGGGAGACTCACGAAGGAGCTTCCCAAATGGACTGGATGGAGCAAGAACAAGAACGCGGTATTACCATTACATCTGCCGCTACAACAGCTCAATGGAAGGGACATCGGATCAATATTATTGATACGCCAGGGCACGTAGACTTCACGGTTGAAGTTGAACGTTCTTTGAGAGTCCTAGACGGAGCAGTTGCAGTTCTTGATGCTCAGTCTGGTGTTGAGCCGCAAACGGAAACAGTTTGGCGCCAAGCAACAACATACGGAGTGCCGCGCATTGTATTTGTTAACAAAATGGATAAAATCGGCGCAGACTTTTTATACTCTGTCAAAACACTTCACGATCGCTTAGAGGCTAACGCACACCCTATTCAGCTCCCGATTGGAGCAGAAGATCAATTTCAAGGTATCATTGACCTTGTGGAAATGAAAGCATATTACTATCTGGATGATCTAGGTACGCGTTCGGAAGCTCGTGAAATTCCAGACGAGTATAAAGAACAAGCAGAAGAGCTGCACACTCGATTGATTGAAGCAGTTGCAGAGCTTGATGAAGAATTGATGATGAAGTACCTTGAAGGAGAGGAAATTTCCGTTGACGAGCTGAAAGCAGCTATCCGTAAAGGTACTTGTAACGTTGAGTTTTATCCTGTTTTATGCGGCTCAGCTTTTAAAAACAAAGGCGTGCAGCTAATGCTGGATGCGGTAATTGATTACTTGCCATCGCCAATCGATGTGCCACCGATAAAAGGCGTCATCCCTGATACAGAGGAAGAAACAGTTCGCAAATCAAGCGACGATGAACCATTTGCTGCATTGGCGTTTAAAGTAATGACAGACCCATATGTAGGAAAATTAACTTTCTTCCGCGTATATTCAGGAACATTAAGTTCCGGTTCATACGTATCCAATTCCACAAAAGGTAAACGTGAACGGATTGGACGTATTCTACAAATGCACGCGAATCACCGCGAAGAAATTCCAATGGTATATGCAGGTGATATTGCTGCTGCAGTTGGTTTAAAAGATACAACAACTGGAGATACTCTATGTGATGAAAACCATCCGGTTATTTTAGAATCGATGGAGTTTCCAGAGCCTGTTATCAGAGTTGCGATTGAACCTAAATCAAAAGCAGACCAAGACAAAATGTCAACAGCATTGCAAAAACTATCTGAAGAAGACCCAACATTCAAATCGCATACGGATCCGGAAACTGGCCAAACAATTATTGCCGGTATGGGTGAACTTCACCTTGACATTATCGTTGACCGTATGAAACGTGAATTTAAAGTTGAGTGTAATGTCGGTGCGCCACAAGTTGCGTATCGCGAAACATTCCGCTCATCCGCACAAGTTGAAGGTAAATTCGTACGTCAATCAGGCGGACGCGGACAATACGGTCACGTTTGGATCGAATTCAGTCCAAATGAAGAAGGAAAAGGATTTGAATTCGAAAACGCAATTGTCGGTGGTGTCGTTCCACGCGAGTACATCCCAGCGGTTCAGGCTGGTTTGGAAGATGCTATGCAAAACGGTGTGCTTGCAGGCTATCCGTTAATTGACATTAAAGCTAAACTTTTTGATGGGTCTTACCACGATGTTGACTCAAGTGAGATGGCGTTTAAAATTGCCGCTTCACTTGCCCTTAAAAATGCTGCTCAAAAATGTAACCCGGTACTCCTTGAGCCAATTATGAAAGTTGAAGTAATTGTACCTGAAGAGTACATGGGAGACATCATGGGTGATATCACTTCACGCCGTGGTCGTGTGGAAGGAATGGAAGCACGTGGAAATGCACAAGTTGTAAAAGCAATGGTTCCACTTGCTGAAATGTTTGGTTATGCAACCGCACTTCGTTCCAATACACAAGGACGCGGTACATTTACGATGCACTTCGATCATTACGAAGAGGTGCCTAAAAACATTGCAGAAGAAATTATCAAAAAAAATAAAGGCGAATAATTGATTTTCAACCATTGTTCAAGTATAAATACTTATGTAGCCCTTGGATGCGGATGCACTTGCGCCGCCTCCAAGTATTCTATATATTTATTTAAAATGAAACATATTTTTTTAAGGAGGAAAAATTACTTATGGCTAAAGCGAAATATGAACGCTCTAAACCACATGTTAACATTGGTACAATCGGCCACGTTGACCATGGTAAAACTACTTTGACTGCAGCTATTACTACTGTTCTTGCAAAACAAGGTAAAGCTGAAGCTCGTGCATATGATCAAATTGACGGTGCTCCAGAAGAGCGTGAACGCGGAATCACGATTTCAACTGCACACGTAGAATACGAAACTGACAACCGCCACTATGCACACGTTGACTGCCCTGGACACGCAGACTATGTTAAAAACATGATCACTGGTGCTGCTCAAATGGACGGCGCTATCCTAGTTGTTTCTGCTGCTGACGGTCCTATGCCGCAAACTCGTGAGCACATTCTTTTATCTCGCCAAGTAGGTGTGCCTTACATCGTTGTATTCTTAAACAAATGCGATATGGTAGACGACGAAGAATTATTAGAACTAGTTGAAATGGAAGTTCGTGACCTTCTTTCTGAATATGACTTCCCTGGCGACGATGTACCTGTTATCAAAGGTTCTGCGCTTAAAGCACTTGAAGGAGATGCTGAATGGGAAGAAAAAATCATTGAATTAATGAACGCAGTTGACGAATACATCCCAACTCCAGAACGCGATACAGAAAAACCTTTCATGATGCCTGTTGAAGACGTATTCTCTATCACTGGTCGCGGTACAGTTGCAACTGGTCGTGTAGAACGCGGCGTTGTAAAAGTTGGTGACGAAGTAGAAATCGTTGGTTTAGCTGAAGAATCTAAGAAAACAACTGTTACTGGTGTTGAAATGTTCCGTAAGCTTCTTGATCAAGCAGAAGCTGGAGACAACATCGGTGCTTTACTTCGCGGTATCGCACGTGACGAAGTAGAACGCGGCCAAGTTTTAGCAAAACCTGGTTCTATTACACCGCACAAAAAATTCAAAGCACAAGTTTACGTTCTTTCTAAAGAAGAAGGTGGACGTCATACTCCATTCTTCTCTAACTACCGTCCACAATTCTATTTCCGTACTACAGACGTAACTGGAATTATCACTCTTCCAGAAGGCGTAGAAATGGTAATGCCTGGAGATAACGTTGAAATGACTGTTGAACTCATTTCTCCAGTTGCGATTGAAGACGGTACGAAATTCTCTATCCGCGAAGGCGGTCGTACTGTAGGTGCAGGATCTGTTTCAGCTATCCTTGACTAATTGAAAAAAGCGAGTCGAATAGGCTCGCTTTTTTTATTATAAATATGAAGTCTGCAACGCTTTAACTTTTAAAGAAACAACACTAAATTTTATAGGAAATCCTGAATTTTTCTTGCATTAGACACCTGTTTTTTATATAATGTATAACGTTGGTCTTTGACTGCGATGAAGCGGGAGGTTGCTGATACACCCGGCCGCTTTGCCATGGCGGGCGTACAGGAAATTCTCGTGGAGAATTGTCTATGGAAAGTAGGCGAAAAGGAGGGAAAATAATGGCAAAACAAAAAATTCGAATTCGATTAAAAGCGTATGATCACAGAATCCTTGATCAATCTGCCGAAAAAATTGTAGAAACTGCAAAACGTTCGGGAGCAAATGTTTCTGGTCCAATTCCGCTACCGACTGAAAAAACAGTTTATACAATTCTTCGAGCAGTGCACAAATATAAAGATTCTCGTGAACAATTTGAAATGCGTACACATAAACGTTTAATCGATATTGTCAACCCTACACCGCAAACGGTTGATGCGTTAATGCGTTTAGATTTGCCTTCTGGTGTAGACATTGAAATTAAACTGTAACGATAGATTAAAACATTTGAAATTTAGGAGGTGTGACTCATGACCAAAGGAATCTTAGGAAGAAAAATTGGAATGACGCAAGTATTTGCAGAAAACGGTGAATTAATTCCTGTTACTGTAGTTGAAGCATCCCCAAACGTCGTTCTTCAAAAGAAGACTGTTGAAACAGACGGCTACGATGCTATTCAACTGGGTTTTGAAGACAAGCGTGAAAAGCTTGCAAACAAGCCGGAAAAAGGTCACGCTGCAAAAGCAAATACTGCTCCTAAGCGCTTCATTCGTGAAGTTAGAGGTGCTAATGTAGACGAGTATGAAATTGGTCAAGAGGTTAAAGTAGACATTTTTTCTGCTGGGGAACTTGTTGATGTGACAGGTATTTCTAAAGGGAAAGGATTTCAAGGTGCGATTAAACGTCACGGACAATCACGTGGCCCAATGTCTCACGGTTCACGGTACCACCGTCGTCCTGGTTCAATGGGAGCCATTGCACCAAACCGTGTTTTTAAATCAAAAGAACTTCCTGGAAGAATGGGCGGTGAACGCGTAACCGTTCAAAATCTTGAAGTTGTAAAAGTAGATGCTGAACGCAATCTTCTTTTAATCAAAGGGAATGTTCCGGGACCGAAAAAATCATTAGTTATTATTAAATCTGCAGTAAAAGCGAAGTAATTTCAACAGGAAAGGAGGAAACGGAAAAATGCCGAAAGTTACGTTATATAACCAAAACGGATCAGCAGTTGGCGAAATCGAATTAAATGATTCTGTTTTTGGTATTGAGCCGAATAAACACGTATTATTTGAAGCTGTCATTATGCAAAGAGCTTCTCAAAGACAAGGCACTCATAAAGTAAAAAACCGTTCTGAAGTTAGTGGCGGTGGCCGTAAGCCATGGCGTCAAAAAGGTACAGGACGCGCACGTCAGGGATCCATCCGTTCACCTCAATGGCGCGGAGGTGGGACAGTATTTGGACCAACACCTCGCACATATGCATACAAATTACCGAAAAAAGTCCGCCGCTTAGCAATCAAATCAGCTTTATCTTCTAAAGTTCAAGAGAACAATATTGTTGTATTAGAAGATTTAGTGTTGGAAGCTCCAAAAACGAAAGAAATGGCTGGAATTCTCAAAGGGCTTTCCGTTGACAGAAAAGCGCTGATTGTAACAGGAGACGAAAACGAAAATGTAATCCTGTCTGCACGCAATATTCCAGGTGTAACAGTTGTTACGGCTAATGGAATCAACGTGTTGGATGTGTTGAGCCATGATAAACTTGTTATTACAAAAGCAGCGGTGGAAAAAGTAGAGGAGGTGCTTGGATAATGAAGGATCCTCGAGATATTATTAAGCGCCCCATCATCACTGAACGTTCAATGGATCTAGTAGCTGACAAAAAATATACATTCGAAGTAGATGTGAAAGCAAACAAAACAGAAGTGAAGGACGCTATTGAAAAAATTTTCGATGTCAAAGTTGAAAAAGTCAACATTATGAATTACAAAGGAAAACTTAAACGTGTTGGCCGGTTCAGCGGTTTGACAAATCGCCGTAAAAAAGCAATCGTGAAATTAACGGCAGACAGCAAAGAAATCGAATTGTTCGAAGCATAATTTTGAAAGTGAAGGAGGGAAACTGAGATGGCGATTAAAAAATATAAACCAACCTCTAACGGTCGCCGCGGCATGACAGTATCTGATTTTGCTGAAATCACTACTGACAAGCCGGAAAAGTCGTTGCTTGCTCCGCTTCATAAAAAAGCAGGACGCAACAACCAAGGTAAGCTAACTGTTCGTCATCAAGGCGGAGGCCATAAACGTCAATATCGTATTATTGATTTTAAGCGCGATAAAGATGGAATACCAGGACGCGTTGCTACTATTGAGTACGATCCAAACCGCTCCGCAAACATTGCATTAATTAACTATGTTGACGGAGAAAAACGCTATATTCTGGCTCCTAAAAACTTAAAAGTAGGAATGGAAGTAATGTCAGGACCTACAGCTGATATTAAAGTTGGAAACGCACTTCCTCTTCAAAATATCCCAGTAGGTACTGTCATTCATAACATCGAATTAAAACCAGGAAAAGGCGGACAATTGGTTCGTTCTGCAGGTACTTCAGCTCAAGTGCTTGGTAAAGAAGGAAAATATGTATTAGTTCGTTTAGCTTCTGGTGAGGTCCGCATGATTTTGGCAACTTGCCGTGCCACTGTCGGCCAAGTAGGGAATGAGCAGCATGAATTAATTAATATTGGTAAAGCAGGTCGTTCCCGCTGGTTAGGCAAACGTCCAACAGTTCGCGGATCTGTTATGAACCCTAGCGATCACCCGCACGGTGGGGGAGAAGGAAAAGCACCTATTGGTCGTAAATCTCCTATGACGCCTTGGGGTAAACCGACTCTTGGGTTTAAAACTCGCAAAAAGAAAAACAAATCCGATAAATTTATCGTTCGCCGTCGTAAAAAATAACGGGGTTGTTCTACGGTTCATCAGAACCGTAGCGCAATCACGAAGGGAGGTAACATTATGGGTCGTAGCTTAAAAAAAGGACCATTCTGCGATGATCATTTAATGAAAAAAATCGAAAAATTAAATGAAACTGGAAGCAAACAAGTCATCAAAACTTGGTCTCGCCGTTCAACTATTTTCCCATCTTTCATCGGTCATACCATTGCGGTCTATGATGGAAGAAAACATGTTCCAGTATACATTACTGAAGACATGGTAGGACATAAGCTTGGAGAGTTTGCTCCAACTCGTACTTACAGAGGCCATGCCGGCGATGACAAGAAGACAAAACGCTAATATGAGAGGAGGATTTTAGGATGCAGGCTAAAGCTGTTGCGAGAACAGTACGAATTGCTCCTCGTAAAGCTCGTTTAGTTATTGACTTGATCCGAGGAAAGCAAGTTGGTGAGGCAATTGCCATTCTTCGCCATACACCTAAAGCTGCTTCACCAATTATTGAAAAAGTGTTAAAATCGGCTGTTGCAAATGCAGAGCATAACTATGACATGGACGGAAACAATTTATATATTGAAAAGGCTTATGTTGATGAAGGACCAACTTTGAAACGCTTTAGACCACGTGCACAAGGTAGAGCGAGCCAAATCAACAAACGCACAAGCCATATTACGATCATTGTTTCGGAAAAAAAGGAGGGATAATTAGTGGGTCAAAAGGTAAATCCAGTCGGTCTTCGAATTGGCATCATTCGTGATTGGGAATCGAAATGGTATGCAGAAAAAGATTATGCAGACCTGTTACATGAAGACCTCAAAATTCGTGAATACATTAATAAACGTTTAAGCGATGCATCCGTTTCCCGCATTGAAATTGAACGTGCGGCAAACCGTTTAAATATCACTATCCACACAGCTAAGCCAGGAATGGTTATCGGTAAAGGTGGTACAGAGGTCGAAGCTTTAAGAAAGGCTTTGAACCAACTAACTGGCAAACGTGTGCACATTAATATTTTAGAAATTAAAAAAGCTGATTTAGATGCAAAACTTGTTGCGGAAAATATTGCACGTCAGCTAGAAAACCGCGCTTCGTTCCGTCGTGTTCAAAAACAAGCGATCCAACGTGCAATGCGCGCAGGTGCATTAGGTATTAAAACAATGGTATCCGGCCGTCTTGGTGGTGCAGATATCGCACGTTCTGAACATTACAGTGAAGGAACGGTACCGCTTCATACTCTTCGCGCAGACATCGATTACGGAACTGCAGAAGCGGATACAACGTACGGAAAATTAGGCGTAAAAGTTTGGATTTATCGTGGAGAAGTTCTTCCAGCTAAAAAGAACAATGAGGAAGGAGGCAAATAATTATGTTAATGCCTAAACGCGTAAAATATCGTAGAGAACATCGCGGGAAAATGCGCGGACGTGCAAAAGGCGGCACTGAAGTTCATTTCGGTGAATATGGCATTCAAGCTCTTGAGCCTGCTTGGATCACCAACAGACAAATTGAAGCAGCACGTATCGCGATGACGCGTTATATGAGACGTGGCGGAAAAGTTTGGATTAAAATTTTCCCGTCTAAACCATACACGGCTAAACCTTTAGAAGTACGGATGGGTTCCGGTAAAGGGGCACCTGAAGGCTGGGTTGCCGTAGTGAAGCCGGGTAAAGTATTGTTCGAGGTTGCGGGTGTTTCTGAAGAAGTTGCACGTGAAGCACTGCGTCTTGCATCTCATAAATTACCGATCAAAACAAAATTTGTAAAACGTGAAGAAATTGGTGGTGAATCAAATGAAAGCTAAAGAAATTCGTGATCTAACCACTGCCGAAATTGAACAAAAAGTGAAATCTTTAAAAGAAGAATTGTTTAACTTGCGCTTCCAGCTTGCGACTGGTCAGCTTGAAAATACTGCCCGCATCCGTGAAGTACGCAAAACGATTGCTAGAATGAAAACTATTATTCGCGAAAGAGAAATTGCTGCAAACAAATAATCGTGAGAGGAGGTTTGCCAAATGAGTGAACGCAACAAGCGCAAAGTTTATACTGGACGCGTCGTGTCGGATAAAATGGATAAGACCATCACTGTTCTTGTTGAAACTTATAAAAAACACCCGCTTTATGGAAAACGCGTGAAATATTCTAAAAAGTTCAAAGCTCATGATGAGCAAAACAAAGCGAAAGTCGGCGATATCGTTCGCATTATGGAAACTCGCCCGCTATCTGCAACAAAACGTTTCCGTTTAGTTGAAATTGTAGAAGAAGCAGTTATTATTTAATTTGGTTCGGATGAAAAAAATTCCGAAGGGAGGTCACGAACATGATTCAACAAGAATCTCGTTTAAAAGTTGCTGATAACTCTGGTGCACGTGAATTGTTAACAATTAAAGTTCTTGGCGGATCTGGTCGTAAAACAGCAAATATCGGTGATATTATTGTCGGTACGGTTAAACAAGCAACACCAGGAGGCGTTGTTAAAAAAGGTGATGTAGTAAAAGCTGTTGTTGTGCGTACAAAACGTGGTGTGCGCCGTCCTGACGGTTCGTACATTCGTTTTGACGAAAACGCATGCGTCATCATCCGCGAAGACAAAAGCCCGAGAGGTACTCGTATTTTTGGACCGGTTGCGCGTGAACTTCGCGATAAAAACTTTATGAAAATCGTTTCTCTTGCTCCAGAAGTACTTTAATTATGAGTTTGGCTTACCAAGGAGGTGTGTAATCGATGCATGTTAAGAAGGGTGACAAAGTAATGGTGATCGCCGGAAAAGATAAAGGAAAACAAGGCGTGATCCTTGCAGCATATCCGAAAAAGAACCGCGTGCTTGTGGAAGGCGTGAACATCGTGAAAAAACATGCGAAGCCTTCTCAAGATAATCCACAAGGCGGAATTATCAGTAAAGAAGCGCCTATTCATGTATCAAATGTAATGCCATTAGATCCAAAAACAGGTGAACCGACTCGTGTCGGTTATAAAATTGTGGACGGCAAAAAGGTGCGTGTAGCAAAAAAATCAGGTGAAATTTTAGATAAATAATTTGGAAGGGAGGTCTATTTATGAACCGCCTTAAAGAAAAATACGTAAAAGAAATCATACCTGCACTAATGAACAAGTTTAACTATAAATCTGTTATGCAAGTTCCTAAAATCGAAAAAATTGTCATCAATATGGGCGTCGGTGATGCAGTCCAAAATGCGAAAGCGCTGGACAGTGCTGTTGAAGAATTAACTCTCATTTCTGGTCAAAAACCTGTAGTGACTCGTGCGAAAAAATCCATTGCCGGCTTCCGGCTTCGTGAAGGAATGCCGATCGGCTGCAAAGTTACGCTTCGTGGAGAGCGTATGTACGATTTCTTTGACAAATTGATTTCCGTTTCTTTACCACGTGTGCGCGACTTCCGTGGTGTATCTAAAAAATCATTTGATGGCCGCGGCAATTATACGCTTGGTATTAGAGAACAACTTATTTTCCCAGAAATTGATTACGATAAAGTAAATAAAGTAAGAGGTATGGATATCGTAATCGTTACAACAGCAAAAACCGATGAAGAGGCTCGCGAGCTATTAACTCTGTTCGGCATGCCGTTCCAAAATAATCGCTAATTTAGATTGGAGGCGAAAATGTGGCTAAAAAGTCAATGATTGCGAAACAAAAACGCAAGCAAAAATTTAAAGTGCGTGAATACACACGCTGTGAACGCTGCGGCCGTCCGCATGCAGTCATCCGCAAATTTAAGCTTTGCCGTATTTGTTTCCGTGAACTTGCTTACAAAGGTCAGATCCCTGGCGTGAAAAAAGCTAGTTGGTAGTATCGATAAATGGGAAGGAGGTTATTTATAATGGTGATGACAGATCCTATTGCAGATATGCTTACTCGCATTCGCAATGCGAACATGGTTCGTCATGAAAAACTGGAAGTTCCTGCTTCCAAAATTAAACGGGAAATTGCTGAAATTTTAAAGCGTGAAGGGTTTATTCGCGATTATGAATATATTGAAGATAATAAACAAGGTATTTTGCGCATTTTCTTAAAGTACGGGCCTAACAACGAACGTGTTATAACTGGCCTTAAACGAATCAGCAAACCAGGCTTGCGCGTTTATGCAAAAGCTAATGAAGTGCCACGTGTGTTGAATGGATTAGGAATAGCAATCGTTTCGACTTCTCAAGGCGTTTTAACTGATAAAGAAGCGCGCGCGAAGCAAACAGGCGGAGAAGTGCTCGCATACGTTTGGTAATTTTTTAACACGAAATGGAGGTGTCATTCATGTCACGTGTAGGGAAAAAACCGCTTGAAATTCCTTCAGGTGTCACTGTTACGATTAATGGAAATACAGTAACAGTAAAAGGACCAAAAGGAGAATTAACCCGTACATTTCATCCAGATATGGATATAAAAGTTGAAGATCAAGTATTAACTGTTACTCGTCCATCTGACAATAAAGAGCACCGTGCTCTTCACGGGACGACTCGCAGCCTTCTTGCCAATATGGTTGAAGGTGTTTCCAAAGGCTTTGAAAAAAGTTTAGAACTGATCGGGGTCGGATACCGTGCATCAAAATCAGGAAAGAAACTAGTATTGAATGTCGGATACTCTCATCCAGTCGAATATGAACCTGAACAAGGCATTGAAATCGACGTTCCTTCTCAAACAAAAATCGTCGTTAAAGGTACAGATAAAGAGCGTGTTGGCGCAGTCGCTGCAAACATTCGTGCGGTTCGTCCGCCTGAACCATATAAAGGAAAAGGCATCCGCTATGAAGGAGAATATGTGCGCCGCAAAGAAGGTAAGACTGCTAAGTAATGCCGCATAAAGAAAGAAAGGAGTGACGTAGATGATTACAAAACCTAGTAAAAATGCGGTTCGCAAAACTAGACATGCACGCGTGCGTTCAAAGGTTTCCGGTACAGCCGCTCGCCCGCGTTTAAATGTATACCGCTCCAACAAGCACATTTATGCTCAAGTGATTGATGATACAAATCACCAAACGCTTGTGAGTGCTTCTACTTTGGATAAAGAGCTTAACTTGGAATCAACTGGGAATGTAGAAGCTGCTCAAAAGGTCGGCGAACTTGTTGCAAAACGTGCGCTTGAAAAAGGTATTAAATCTGTTGTGTTTGACCGTGGTGGATATTTATATCATGGACGTGTGAAGGCTTTAGCTGATGCAGCTCGCGAAGTTGGCCTTGAATTTTAATCGACAAAGGAGGGAAAAGTGATGCGTCGTATTGATCCAAGCAAACTTGAACTTGAAGAACGTGTTGTTACCGTAAACCGTGTTGCAAAAGTAGTAAAAGGTGGCCGTCGTTTCCGTTTTGCTGCTCTTGTTGTTGTCGGAGACAAAAACGGTCATGTAGGTTTCGGAACTGGTAAAGCGCAAGAAGTTCCTGATGCTATCCGCAAAGCAATTGAAGATGCAAAGAAAAACTTAATTGAAGTACCAATTGTAGGTACGTCCATTCCACACGAAGTAATCGGTAAATTCGGTGCAGGAAAGATTCTCTTGAAACCTGCTGTTGAAGGTACGGGGGTTATCGCTGGAGGACCTGTCCGTGCAGTACTTGAATTAGCAGGTGTTCACGATATCTTATCTAAATCTTTAGGCTCCAATACACCGATTAATATGGTTCGGGCAACAGTTGACGGGTTAAAGCAGCTGAAGCGTGTAGAAGATGTTGCTAAACTTCGTGGAAAAACGGTTGAAGAACTGTTAGGATAAGGAGGGAAAGACAATGGCAAAAAAATTGGCGATTACCCTCAAAAAGAGTGTAATTGGTCGTCCTGAAGACCAAAGAATAACCGTTAAAACATTAGGCTTGCGGAAATTGCATCAAACAGTTGTTCATAATGACAATCCGGCAATTCGCGGAATGATCAATAAAGTGTCACATCTCGTGAAAGTGGAAGAACAATAATCAAATAAGGAGGTGCCAAGGTTATGAAGCTTCATGAATTAAAACCGGCAGAAGGTTCTCGTAAAGAGCGGAATCGTGTTGGTCGCGGTATTGGTTCAGGTAATGGAAAAACTGCTGGACGTGGTCAAAAAGGACAAAATGCCCGATCTGGCGGTGGAGTTCGGCCTGGATTTGAAGGCGGTCAAACTCCTCTATTCCGTCGTTTGCCAAAACGTGGGTTTACAAACATTAACCGCAAAGAATATCAAGTTGTGAACTTGGACAAATTGAATCGTTTTGAAGACGGTACGGAAATTACTCCAGAGCTTCTTTTGGAAACAGGTGTTGTAAGCAAACTGAAAGCAGGTATTAAAGTGCTTGGAGACGGTAAATTAGAGAAAAAATTAACGGTTAAAGCACACAAATTTTCTGCTTCAGCAAAAGAGGCAATTGAAGCCGCCGGCGGTTCTGCTGAGGTGATTTAATGTTCAAGGCAATCTCCAATTTTATGCGCGTGGGTGACATTCGCAATCGAATCTTGTTCACCCTTCTTATGCTGGTAATTTTCCGGATCGGCACTTTTATCCCTGTCCCGGGTGTGAACGCAGACGTACTAAAAGCACAAGACCAATTGAACGTATTTGGCGTTTTGAACATTTTTGGAGGCGGGGCATTGCAAAACTTCTCCATTTTAGCAATGGGGATTATGCCTTACATTACTGCTTCAATCATTGTTCAGCTTCTGCAAATGGACGTTGTACCGAAATTTACAGAGTGGTCGAAGCAGGGTGAAGTAGGCCGCAGAAAGCTTGCCCAATTCACGCGTTATTTAACAATTATTTTAGGATTTATTCAAGCGCTGGCAATGTCATATGGCTTTAATAATATGGCCGGCGGTCTGTTAATCATAAACCCTGGCATTGGAAACTATTTGTTGATCGCACTTGTTTTAACTGCGGGAACAGCCTTTTTAATGTGGCTTGGTGAGCAAATTACCGCAAAAGGCGTTGGGAACGGTATTTCTATTATTATCTTTGCTGGGATTGCTGCCGGCATTCCAACGGCAGTAAACCAAATTTATGCTCAACAATTTGCGGATGTTGGCGATCAGCTATTTTTAAGAATTGTAACTGTCGTTTTGCTTGTTCTTGCCGTTTTATTAGTTGTTGTAGCTGTTATTTTCGTTCAACAAGCATTCCGAAAAATTCCGATTCAGTATGCAAAGCGGCTTGCAGGTAGAAGTCCGGTTGGGGGACATTCAACGCATCTCCCATTGAAGGTTAACTCTGCTGGAGTCATTCCAGTCATTTTTGCAGTATCGTTTATTGTTACCCCCACTACGATTGCATCGTTCTTTGGACCAAATGATGTAACAAGATGGATTCAAAAAACATTTGATTACACGCAACCTATCGGGATGATCATCTACGTTGCATTAATTATCGCTTTCGCTTATTTCTATACATTTGTTCAAGTGAACCCGGAGCAAATGGCTGAAAATTTGCAGAAGCAAGGCGGCTATATACCGGGTATAAGACCAGGAAAAAGTACACAAGAGTACGTAACGAAAATTTTATACCGTTTAACATTTGTCGGTTCTATTTTTCTAGCAGTTGTCTCAATACTTCCTGTCTTTTTTATAAAATTTGCTGACTTGCCTTCTTCAGCACAAATAGGTGGAACAAGTCTCTTGATCGTTGTCGGTGTCGCTTTGGAAACTATGAAGCAGCTTGAGAGCCAGCTTGTCAAACGTCATTACAAAGGTTTTATGAAATAAGAGGTTGTGGGGCGATGAATGTCCCATTCCCTCGAAAAGCGTTTGAGGGGGAGAGTCCATGAATTTAGTATTAATGGGGCTGCCTGGGGCAGGAAAAGGAACACAGGCTGAAAAAATTGTTGAAAAATACAACATCCCGCATATTTCAACAGGAGATATGTTCAGAGCAGCTATAAAAGATGGAACCGAGTTAGGGTTACAAGCGAAGTCTTATATGGATAAAGGCGAATTAGTGCCGGATGAAGTTACGATTGGTATTGTTCGGGAAAGATTAGGCAAGAATGATACTGATAAAGGCTTTTTATTGGATGGTTTTCCGCGCACCGTTGCTCAAGCGGAGGCTTTGGAGCAAATTTTAAAAGAGCTTAATAAAGAAATTGATTATGTTATCAACATTCATGTTGACCAAGAAATTTTAATGGAACGGCTAACAGGACGAAGAATTTGCAAAAATTGCGGTGCAACGTACCATCTTGTATTCAATCCGCCAAAAGAAGAAGGAATTTGTGATAAGTGCGGAGGAAATTTATATCAACGAGCTGATGATAACGCTGAAACCGTTGGAAACCGTTTGGAAGTGAATTTGAAGCAGTCGAAACCGCTGCTTGATTTCTATAAATCTAAAGGCTATTTGAAAAATATTGACGGTCAGCAAGAGATTAACAAAGTATTTGAAGATATTTGCAACTTGCTTGGAGGCTTGGGTGAATGATTATTTGCAAAACAAAGCGCGAAATTGAAATTATGCGCGAGGCTGGACGGATTGTTGCTTTAACTCACCAAGAGCTCCAGAAATATATTCAGCCTGGTATTACAACAAAAGAACTGGACAGTATTGCTGAAAAGTTTATACGTGAACATGATGCAATCCCCTCATTTAAAGGGTATAATGGTTTTCGCGGCAGTATTTGCACTTCCGTGAATGAAGAGCTTGTTCACGGAATACCTGGAGACCGTGTATTGCGTGATGGAGATATTATTAGTATTGACATTGGTGCGAAATACAACGGCTATCACGGGGACTCTGCATGGACTTATCCTGTCGGTACAATTTCCGAAGAAACACAGAAATTGCTTGATGTTACAAAAGAATCTTTATATAAAGGATTAGAAGAAGCAAAACCAGGGGGAAGACTTTCGAACATTTCTCATGCCATTCAAGTTTACGTCGAATCTCACGGTTTTTCCATTGTTCGTGAATACGTAGGTCATGGCGTAGGGCAAGACTTGCATGAGGATCCTCAAATTCCGCATTATGGTCCACCGAACAAAGGGCCAAGGCTGAAGCCCGGTATGGTTTTAGCGATTGAGCCTATGGTCAATGCGGGAAGCCGTTATGTCAGAACGTTAGCTGATAATTGGACTGTCGTGACTGTAGATGGCAAAATGTGTGCTCATTTTGAACATACAATTGCCATTACTGATACAGGTTATGAAATTTTAACAACACCCTAAGTGAAGGTGATGTGCGTGAGTGATCCTGAGTCGAGTCCGCAAATAGGTCAGTTTGTCTTGATTACGAAAGGGAGAGAAGCTGGCAAATATGCGATTGTCGTGAAAATTCTCGATGATCGATTCGTATTGATTGCCGATGGAGAAAAGCGAAAGTTTCATTCTCCAAAGAAAAAAAACATCCATCATCTTGAATTTTTTGATTGCGTATCTCCGGAAGTTCAGAACAGTATATTGGAAACTGGCCGTGTGACAAATGGCAAACTTCGATATGCAATAAGCCGATTTGTCAATGAACAAGTTACTGATTTGAGGAAGGGAGACAATTGAATGGCGAAAGACGATGTCATTGAAGTAGAGGGTACCGTTGTTGAGACGTTGCCTAACGCGATGTTTAAAGTAGAGTTGGAAAATGGTCATACTGTGCTGGCTCATGTTTCTGGAAAAATTAGAATGCATTTTATTCGTATTTTGCCGGGTGATAAAGTTACGGTTGAGTTATCACCATATGATTTAACCCGCGGAAGAATTACGTATCGATATAAATAATTTGCACTCCGGATTATTAAGGAGGTTGGATAAACATGAAAGTAAGACCATCAGTGAAACCTATATGCGAAAAATGTAAAGTCATTCGCAGAAAAGGAAAAGTTATGGTTATTTGCGAAAATCCAAAACATAAACAAAAACAAGGTTAATTTTTGAAGGAGGTGCTCATATTATGGCGCGTATTGCTGGTGTAGATATTCCACGCGATAAACGCATTGTCATTTCTTTAACTTATATTTACGGAATCGGTCGTTCAACAGCTCAAAAAATTTTAGCTGAAGCTGGAGTTTCCGAAGATACTCGTGTTCGTGATTTAACAGAAGAAGAATTAGGAAGAATTCGTGACATTGTCGACACTTATAAAGTGGAAGGAGATCTTCGACGGGAAGTTTCTCTAAACATTAAGCGTCTCATTGAAATTGGCTGCTACCGTGGTATCCGCCATCGCCGTGGTTTGCCTGTTCGAGGCCAAAATACGAAAAACAACGCACGTACTCGTAAAGGACCGCGCCGTACGGTTGCTAACAAGAAAAAATAAGTAAAGGAGGTTAACTGTAAATGGCTCGTAAAACAAATACTCGCAAACGCCGCGTAAAAAAGAATATTGAGACAGGCATCGCACATATTCGATCAACCTTTAACAACACGATTGTCACTATTACAGATGTGCACGGCAATGCAATTGCTTGGTCAAGTGCCGGTGCATTAGGATTTAAAGGTTCTCGTAAGTCAACTCCGTTTGCTGCACAGATGGCAGCTGAAGCAGCTGCTAAAGCTTCTATGGAGCACGGAATGAAATCATTAGAGGTTTCTGTAAAAGGACCTGGCGCAGGCCGCGAAGCTGCGATTCGTGCTCTTCAAGCAGCAGGTCTTGAAGTGACATCTATTAAAGACGTCACACCTGTTCCACATAATGGATGCCGTCCGCCAAAACGTCGTCGTGTGTAATTTATCTGTATATATTTTGTAACCCTGTCAATAATGGGTTATGATACAGTTATAGATTCTAGCATTTATTAAGATGTTGTTTGTGCACATTCGGGACTTTATGATTGGGGAATTTCGGTTAGACGCGTTTTCTCTTCTTTGTCTAGCCGGGGTTTCGACGTTTTGAAGGAGGGTTTTATTTAGAATGATTGAAATTGAAAAACCAAAAATCGAAACGGTTGAAATCAGTGATGACGCGAAATATGGGAAATTCGTTGTCGAGCCACTTGAGCGTGGATATGGTACAACTTTGGGTAACTCCTTACGTCGTATCCTATTATCCTCACTCCCTGGTGCCGCTGTAACATCTGTTCAAATTGACGGCGTCCTCCATGAATTTTCTACAATTGATGGTGTCGTCGAAGATGTTACAACGATTATTTTAAATTTAAAAAAGCTTGCTCTGAAAATTTATTCAGAAGAAGAGAAGACGCTAGAAATTGACGTACAAGGTGAAGGGCCCATTACGGCAGCAGATATAACTCACGATAGCGATGTTGAAATATTAAATCCTGATCTTCATATTGCAACTCTTGCGAAAGATGCTCATTTGCGGCTGAGAATGACGGCGAAGCGCGGGAGAGGATACAGCCCGGCTGAAGAAAATAAACGGGAAGATCAACCAATAGGTGTCATCCCAATCGATTCGATTTACACACCCGTTTCTAGAGTTTCTTATCAAGTGGAAAATACACGGGTTGGTCAAGTGACAGATTATGATAAGCTGACAATTGATGTTTGGACAGATGGAAGCATCGGTCCAAAGGAAGCTATCGCACTTGGCTCTAAAATTTTGATGGAGCACTTAAACATTTTCGTTAGCTTAACAGATGAAGCGCAAAATGTTGAAATCATGGTTGAAAAAGAAGAGGACCAAAAAGAAAAAGTGCTTGAAATGACGATTGAGGAACTTGACCTCTCTGTTCGTTCTTATAACTGTTTGAAACGTGCAGGTATTAACACAGTTCAAGAACTTGCGAACAAAACAGAAGAGGACATGATGAAAGTGCGTAATTTAGGACGCAAATCGCTAGAAGAAGTAAAACAAAAATTAGAAGACCTTGGTTTGAGTTTACGAAAAGACGATTAACTGATTTTTCAAAGTCTATATAGATCAACTTCCAACAAAGGAGGGAACATCACATGTCTTATAGAAAATTAGGACGTACTAGTGCGCAGCGTAAAGCAATGCTCCGTGACTTAGCAACGGACTTAATTATTAACGAACGAATTGAAACGACTGAAGCCCGTGCAAAGGAGCTTCGTGCTGTTGTAGAGAAGCTGGTTACTTTAGGTAAACGTGGTGATTTGCATGCTCGTCGCCAAGCAGCACAGTTTATTCGCAATGAGGTTGCGAAAACTGTGACAGTTTCAGGCCAAGACGGAAAGGAAAAAGAAAAACCTTTCTATGCATTGCAAAAATTATTTGATGAAGTGGCACCACGTTACCAAGATCGTCAAGGCGGCTACACACGAATTTTGAAAATGGGTCCTCGCCGTGGTGACGGAGCACCAATGGTTATCATTGAATTCGTGTAATTTAGATATAAATGAACTTCAAGGGCGGGACAGTTGTAATGACTGCATCTATGCCCTTTTTTATTTATCTTCAAGTACTTTACAAAGCGGATTGATTTTCTTTTGGCAGCCTCTGCATCTCATATTTATAGACATGATATTCGCGTTTACTTCATCTGTACTTGAGGCGGGAGGAGGGCATCTGTGGAACGGTCGATCATTCAAGTTCAACATGTAACATACCGCTATAATAAAGAAAGTGAAAAGCCTGCACTAACGGATGTTTCCTTTGATGTGTATGAAGGGGAATGGCTGGCCATCGTCGGACACAATGGATCAGGGAAATCAACATTGGCCCGGATGCTAAACGGTCTGCTGCTGCCTGACGAAGGAACCGTTACTGTATCAGGAATCACATTATCAGAAAAAACCATTTGGGATATTCGAAAAAGGATTGGAATGGTGTTTCAAAACCCAGATAATCAATTTGTCGGCGCCACTGTACGGGACGATGTCGCTTTTGGTATGGAAAACATAGGTATACCGAGAGAAGAGATGGTAAAACGAATCGAATGGGCGACGAAAATTGTAAAAATGAATGAATTTTTAGAACGGGAACCTCATCATCTTTCTGGCGGACAAAAGCAGCGGGTCGCGATTGCAGGCGTTTTGGCTGTTCAACCAAGCATTATTGTTTTAGATGAAGCGACTTCAATGCTTGATCCAATTGGACGCCGGGAAGTAATTGAAACCATTTGGTCATTGAAAGAAAAAGGGCTTGTGACGGTCATTTCCATCACCCATGATTTGGAAGAGGCGGCCAAAGCAGATCGGATGATTGTAATGAATGGAGGCAAAAAATTTGTGGAGGGAACTCCGAAAGAAGTGTTTCGCTTGGAAGAGGAGCTGGTAAGCATCGGTTTAGATCTTCCGTTTTCTTACAAGCTGAGCAAACGGCTTCTTGAAAAAGGAGTGCCTTTAGCGACGCGACACCTTAATGTAGAAAGCCTGGTGGACGAATTATGGACATTAAAATCCGACAATTAGAACATCGTTACCAAATGAACACTCCTTTTGAACGGCTCGCTTTGTGTGATATCAATATGGATATCCATGAAGGAACATATTTGGCCGTGATTGGGCATACCGGATCGGGAAAATCAACGATTTTGCAGCATTTAAACGGCCTGCTTTTGCCAACGAAAGGCTCTATTCAACTTGGAGACCGGCTGATTAAGGCAGGAGAAAAACAGAAAAACTTGAAATCTATCCGAAAAAAGGTCGGAATTGTCTTTCAATTCCCAGAGCATCAATTATTCGAAGAAACCGTCGAAAAAGATATAGCATTCGGTCCAATGAATTTTGGCGCATCGTTTGAAGAAGCGAAAAAAAAGGTAAAAGAAGTGCTGCCGCTTGTCGGTCTAGGAGAAGAAATCCTTCATCAATCCCCGTTTGAGCTAAGCGGGGGACAAATGCGAAGAGTGGCGATTGCAGGTGTTTTAGCGATGGAGCCGGAGGTGCTCGTTTTAGATGAACCGACTGCAGGATTGGATCCAAAAGGCCGAAATGAGATCATGGAGCTTTTTTATCGTCTCCATAAAGAAAAAAAATTAACAACGATATTAGTAACGCATAGCATGGAAGATGCAGCAAAGTACGCTGATGAAATTGCCGTTTTGCACCAAGGGGAATTAAAGATGAAAGGGTCGCCAAAGGAAATATTCCGGTTGACTGAGGAACTGGAGCAGCTTGGGCTCGATTTGCCGGAATCAATTAAATTTGTCATGAAGCTTGAAGAAAAATTTTCTTTAACGGTTAAAGACAAGCCATTGACTTTAGAGGAAACGGCCGATTTCATTGAAGCCTTTTTAAAAGAAGGTGTCGTATATGATCGATAATATCATCATCGGAAAATATGTTCCTGGCAGCACAGTCATTCATCGAATGGATCCCCGTGCAAAACTGCTAACGATTTTTTTATATGTTTTTATCGTCTTTTTTGCCAATAACGGAATCACTTACTTTTTATTAGGATTATTTACGTTCATCATTATTTTGCTGACGAAGCTTCCGTTCTCTTTCTTATGGAACGGTTTAAAACCTGTTATATGGATCGTTGGGTTTACATTTTTGCTGCACATTTTAGTAACAAAAGAAGGGGACATGCTGTTCCGCTTCGGCTTTTTTTCCATTTATGAAGAAGGCTTGCGGCAAGGGTTTTTTATCTCTCTTCGGTTCATTTTCTTAATTTTTATGACAACGACATTGACCTTAACAACAACGCCTATCGAAATAACGGATGGAATGGAAAGTCTGTTAAAGCCTTTTAAAAAATTTAAACTTCCTGTCCATGAACTAGCATTAATGATGTCTATTTCTCTTCGCTTTATACCGACTCTGCTGGAGGAAACAGAAAAAATTTTAAAGGCGCAAATGGCAAGAGGGGTAGATTTTACATCAGGGCCTGTAAAAGAGCGAATAAAAGCAATCGTTCCTTTGCTTGTACCACTTTTCATAAGCGCTTTTAAGCGGGCCGAAGAGCTTGCTACCGCTATGGAAGCCAGGGGGTATCGCGGAAGTGAAGGACGTACGAAAATCAGGCAGCTGAAATGGGGAGCGATTGATTCCATTATGATGGCCTCTATCCTGCTGTTATCAATTATTTTATTACTATTGCGTGCCTAGGAGTTTTAAAAATGAGGATTAAATGCACAGTTTCGTATGATGGATCAGGATTTAGCGGTTATCAGCGCCAGCCCGGCCTCCGGACAGTACAAGGAGAGATTGAGGAAGCATTAATGAAAATCCACAAAGGGGAGCGGATAAAAATTACTGCTTCCGGCAGAACAGACGTCGGCGTGCATGCTGTTGGCCAAGTATTTCATTTTGATACAAGCCTCAAAATTCCGATGGAAAAATGGCCGATTGCTTTGAATACGCTGCTTCCTCAAGATATTTCCATTCAAAATGCAGAGCTTGTCGATCAAGATTTTCATGCTAGATTTTCTGCAAAGAAGAAAGAATACCGCTACCGTTTGTATCGCAGTTTTCATCGAGATGTGTTCCGGCGTCATTATGCATACCATTTTCCAAATCCGTTAAATATTGAAACGATTCGAACTGCCTCCCGTTTCATTATTGGAACACATGATTTTACAAGCTTTTGCTCTTCTAAAACAGAAACGGAAAATAAAGTGAGAACTATTTATGAAGCAGATATATGGGAAGAAGGAGATGAAATTACGTTCCGTTTTGTCGGAAACGGCTTCCTTTACAATATGGTTCGCATTTTAGTCGGAACATTGATTGAAGTAGGAGAAGGGAAGCGCAAGCCGGAAGAAATAAAACAAATTATCGCAGCCAAAGATAGATCAAGAGCCGGGAAAACAGTTTCTGGATGCGGTCTATATCTTTGGAAAGTTTATTATGACAACTAATCCAGGTGTAACATTTTCTTGACATTCATATCTTAAAAAGATAAGATAACATATGGTATGTATTTCAAGCCCCACGATTAGCCCCGGAAAATAATCGTGTTTTTGAAATAGACTTTTCGACATGAACGATTAAGGAGGGAAAACAATGCGTACAACGTTTATGGCAAAGCCGCATGAAGTTGAGCGCAAATGGTATGTTGTTGATGCAGCTGGCAAAACTTTAGGACGTCTAGCAAGCGAAGTTGCATCTATCTTACGCGGAAAACACAAACCAACGTTTACACCGCATGTAGATACAGGTGACCACGTAATTATTATTAATGCTGAAAAAATCGAATTAACTGGAAAAAAATTAACAGACAAAATTTATTATCGCCACAGCCAGCATCCTGGTGGTTTAAAATCAAGAACTGCATTAGAAATGCGAAACAACTATCCTGAAAAAATGCTGGAACTTGCTATTCGCGGAATGCTTCCAAAAGGTTCCCTTGGACGCCAAATGTTTAAAAAATTGCATGTTTACAGAGGAAGCGAACATCCTCATCAAGCACAGAAACCAGAAGTTTATGAACTTCGCGGATAATTTAATAAGGAGGTTATCATTTTGGCACAGGTTCAATACTACGGTACCGGTCGTCGCAAAAGCTCTGTTGCCCGTGTTCGGTTAGTTCCTGGTGAAGGCCGTATCGTAATTAATAAACGGAACATTGAAGATTACATTCCAACAAAAGCTTTGATTGAAGATATTAAACAACCGCTTGTTTTAACAGAGACAGTTGGCAATTATGATGTACTAGTAAATGTTAGAGGCGGCGGTTTCACTGGTCAAGCAGGCGCTATTCGCCACGGAATTGCTCGTGCACTTTTACAAGCTGATCCAGAATATCGCGGAACGTTAAAGCGTGCAGGCTTATTAACTCGAGATGCTCGCGTAAAAGAGCGTAAGAAATACGGTCTTAAAGGAGCACGCCGTGCACCGCAATTTTCAAAACGTTAATGATTCGAACCTTAAACCACAACAAATCGTTGTGGTTTTTTATTTGCAATTGGAAAGGAGTGGTTGAATGGAACAGCGTGAACTGAAAAAAATAAAAACAAGGAGGAGATTTTGATGAATGTAATTACAGACTTTAATGAAAGACGGCAGGAAAAAAAGCTTCTCACTGAGCGAAAAATGTTAAAAGATCTCCCAATTCGCAAATTGAAAAATATGATTGATGAATGGTTTAATCCTTTTTTTCAAAAACGCTTCCATAAAACTGCAATGGAAGAAGAGTGTGTCCACTCGGCCATTGAATCTTTTTTGTTGGGAGCGGCCTACAGCCGGTTCGGATATTACGGGGAATCGATGGAGCAGGCCAATACACGTTGTATACAGGAAGAACAAGAGCTTATTAACAATTTATTTGACAATATTCTTTATTTGGCAAGGGAATCAAATGATGATTTTGTTATGGAATCCATCTATTTGACATGCCAGCACTTTATTCATTATTGGTGGGAAGAAGGGTTTTTAGCTGGAAAAAAGAGATACAAACTAAAGCTTTAAAAGCAGTTCATGCATGGCTCATTTCAACTTCGTTGGAACGGGCTTTTTTTATGCCTAAAAACGGCTTGTGAAAAAATGATTTGACGGGGGCCATTGCTGAATTCGCCTTTTGATTGGCTTTTTTATTTCAAAAAGGAAAAGTTCAGGATTTATTGGCAGTGCTGCTTATTTTTTGCAAGGAAGAATGAAGAAAAATGGTTTTTATTTCCTGTGTGAAATATTACTCGTAAGGACAATTTGGGCGACATCCATGCACTGTGGCTATGTTATAAAAACTTTTAAAAAACAAAAAATTGCGGTTTTCAAAATGTTCATCTCGATATGAATGTCTTTTCAACGATTCCAGATTTTCGCAGAGAGAAAAAGTTTTTATCATTTGCCGAGCAAACCTCCAATTGTGTAGCGCAGGTGAGGAAATCAGCTTTTATTTTTTATTTGTCTTTTTTTTGCTGAGCTTTGACACGTTTCTTTTCTCTTTACCACAAAGATTTTATTAGCACTTTTCATTTAGGCGAATAGGCTTAAAACTTTTGTGACTGTTCAAAAAATTTTAGTGCCTTATACAAAATCATCCATTATAATATTTCTATCAATTTTTTATAAATAAAGAGGTGGAGAAATGGGTTGGTTGAAAAAGTCGTTATGCCTTGTTCTTATTTTTTTATTATTGGTGCCAGCTAGCGGTTTTGCACAGGAAAGAAGTTCAGACACAGCATCTGGAGGAAATAAATACATATTAATCAGCAACGAGTCCGTCGACGTATATAAACCTCAATCCACTGGAAAGTTCAAAATCAATAATGATCAATATACGATAAACAAAAAAATAGGATTGGATGCTTATAAACTGGATGTAAATAGACCTTTTGATATAGAAAAACATGAAGACAAGAAACTTCAACAAAAATCTCTCTCCAAAAAGTTTCTCAATAAAGTTGGCGATACTAAGACATTTTGGGTGCATGATTTTACGACCAATGAAGATAAACAAATTAGCGCCAAGCTGCTGTATTCAGGTACAAAAGCGAACGTATGGGTTTATGATAATCAAATTACAGAAGCTGATGCGCAAAAATTAGGGCAAGAATTTGATCAAAAAATTTATCCGCTCATCACACAAAATTTTGCCAGCGAATCCGATGTGGACGGAAACGGGAAAATTCACATTCTTTGTTATGATATACAAGATGGTTTTGCAGGATTCGGGGGGTATATTGCTGGTTACTTTTATGGAGGAGATTTGCATGATATTCCATACTCCAACAAATCAGAGATTTTTTATATTGATACGTATCCTTTAATGGGAACAGGGACGGAAAAGGATGTAAGTGCTGCATACGAAACATTGGTACATGAATTTCAACATATGGTGAATTTTAACCAAAATGTATTTATAGAAAACGGCTCCCAAATGGATACATGGCTAGATGAAGCATTGTCAATGGCAGCTGAACATATATATACGGGAAAACCTTTAACGAATTACATTTATTACTACAATATTTCTACCTCCATTACAAATGGTCATTCATTATTGTATTGGAATTATTATGGCGATACTTTGTCTAACTATTCCTTGTCCTATCTTTTTGGACAATATGTCAGAATTCAAGCGAATCAAGGAAACAAGATTTTCAAAGAGATTTTAACAGATACTCATAATGATTATAAAGCAGTAGAAAATGTAGCGAAAAAATATATCAACTCTTCCCTTACATTTGGAGAATTGATGACGAACTTCCGCAGTGCCCTTTTACTGAAGAAAGATACGGGAAAATATGGCTTTAAAGGAGAAGAAGGCTTTAATTTATTAATTCCAAAAATATTTTCGGGAGAATATGCCAGCTTGCGGGGCGGCGGAGCCATAGTAAAACGGGCTGTTGGTAATGAAACTGTTCCTGCATCTAAAGGAAATGACATCACTTATACTTTTTTAGATGAAAAAAATCCTTACACTCCTCCAAAACCGATAGTAAACCCGGTAAGTGATAGGGATACATTTATAAATGGCCTGTCTAATCCAAGAACGACTGTTTATGTCCAGCTTGGTTCAAAGATATTGAAGACTGCAGCGGCTGATCGTAATGGATCCTTCCGCATTTCCATCAGTAAACAAAAAGCTGGAACTGTCTTAAGCGTATATGCCAAGAGTCAGGAAGGAAATAAAAGCGAGTCGGTTCAAATAACGGTGCTCGATAAAACGCCTCCTAGCATTCCAAGCGTAAACCTGGTCAGCGATAAAGATAAAACGGTCAGAGGGACAGCGGAGGCAGGATCAAAAATAACAATAAAGGCCGGCAGCAAAGTATTGAGCACCGGCACGACAGATAAAAATGGGAAATTCACGATTTCGTTAAAAACAGCTCAAAAAGCTGGAACAGTTCTTTACGTAACAGCGACGGATAAAGCGGGGAATGTGAGCCCGGCGCGAAAAGTGACGGTAATTGATAAAACACCGCCGCGTACTCCGAGTGTAAATTCGGTCAGCAATAAAGATAAAACGGTCAGAGGGACAGCGGAGGCAGGATCAAAAATAACAATAAAGGCCGGCAGCAAAGTATTGAGCACCGGCACGACAGATAAAAATGGGAAATTCGCAATTTCGTTAAAAACGGCTCAAAAAGCCGGAACAATTCTTTACGTAACAGCGACGGATAAAGCGGGGAATGTGAGTCCGGCGCGAAAAGTGACGGTACTCGATAAAATACCGCCGGGTGCTCCTAAAGTGAACAAAGTAACAAGAAAATCTTCCTCGGTGACAGGAAAAGCAGAGGCGTATTCAACGGTGTATGTCAAAGCAGGAAAGAAAGTAATCGGTTCGGGCAAAGCGAATAAAAACGGAAATTTCTCCGTTTCAATCAAAAAACAAAAAGCCGGAACAGTTCTCCTAGTGTATGCAAAAGATAAGGCTGGAAATGTAGGAAAAAGCACGAAAGTTACCGTCAAATACAAATAATAAAATTGACCGTGCCAGCCTGATCGGTCTCGTTATAACTGAAACGCAACATTCATCTTAGCTCCCATATTTGCGGGAGCTTTTTTTATGACTCTTAAAATGTTTCTTTTTGAAAAAAAGCGCTGTATAAAAACTGAATCAGAAATACAATTTTATTTTCAAGTGAAGCATTCCATTATCCCCAATTGCCCCCAATTTAAACTTCATATCTAGGACCGAAAAGTGTAAGGCGATTTATCATTAAAGCACAAACAGCTGTATGGCAGAAAGTTGACGGCTTCTACAGCTATATTATCTGTTGGGGAGAATGACGAGTTTGAGCAGATTAGTTAAATTTTGAATGCGCCAATTTTCTGGTGGGAATTGGCTGGAAAAAAGAGATATAAATTAAAATTGCAGTAATCATAAATCCTCACGCTTTTCCATATATTGAATTGAAGGGACGAGCAGGAGGGATGCGGAGTGAAAAAAAAGCTGAAATGGGCGCTGTTTATTGCTGGGTTTCTGATTCTCGTATTTATCATTCAATATCAATTCTCCCTTTTCAATTCATGGAAATCATGGAATCTTCCGTTATCAGGAAAAATCATTTACTTAGACCCCGGTCACGGAGGTCCCGATGGAGGAGCAGTAGGAAAAAAACTACTGGAAAAAGATATAACTTTAAAAATTGCCAATATTGCTCGAGATTATTTACAAGAGCAGGGAGCGTTAGTGTTATTGACAAGAGAAAAAGATGAAGATTTGGCTTCGGACGATACACACGGATATAGCCGGAGAAAATCAGAAGATATTCGAAAGCGCGTTCGCCTAATTGATGAATCAGACGCCGATTTGTTTTTGAGCATCCATTTAAATGCTATTCCATCTCCAAAATGGAGGGGAGCGCAAACATTTTATGACGGAAAATATCAGGAGAATGAAGCTATTGCGAAATTTATCCAAGATGAATTAAGGAAAAATTTAAGAAATACAGATCGAAAAGCAAAGCCAATAAGCGGTGTCTATTTACTAAAGCATGCAAAAAAACCGGGTGCGCTTGTGGAGGTGGGGTTTTTATCCAATCCTTCTGAGGAAGAGCTTCTTGCTTCTGAAGAATATCAGAAAAAAGTGGCAGCCGCCATTTACAACGGGGTTTTGCGTTATTTTTCCAATGAACAGCAAATACCGGAATAAATGGATTCTTCTCAGGCATCTATTTTCAATGGACTGTTGGAAATGTGTTATACTATATACTATTAAAAGTCTTATGGAAAAAAGGTGGTTGTGGATACGATGCGGGAAGAAGATGTAAGGTCCATTGTCGAACAGTTGGAAGATCCATTTTTACATAAATCTTTAAAAGAATTGAATGCGATTGAAGAAATAAAAATCAAGCCCGAAAAAAAACATATTAGTTTAAAAATAGCAATTGCCAAAACGGGAACAAGCGAGCAGTTAACACTCCAGCAGCAAATTGTTGCAAAGCTTAAACAAGCGGGTGCCGAGACTGTTGGGCTGCGTTTTTCGGAGCTTCCAAAGGAAATTGTCCAAAAGTATTATTCTGATAGTACAAGCCCTTCCATTTTATCGAATGAAAAAACAACCTTTATTGCAATAGCAAGCGGAAAAGGCGGGGTCGGCAAATCAACCGTATCTGTCAACTTGGCTGTGTCCCTTGCTCGTCTAGGAAAAAAAGTTGGTCTTATTGATGCAGATATTTACGGCTTTAGCGTTCCTGATATGATGGGGATCATGAACCGGCCGATCGTTCGCGGGGATAAAATTATTCCAGTTGAGCGGTTTGGTGTGCAAGTCATATCAATGGCTTTTTTTGTTGAAGATAATGCGCCTGTTGTTTGGAGAGGTCCGATGCTCGGAAAAATGCTGAATAACTTTTTCCAAGAAGTTGAATGGGGATCGTTGGACTACTTACTCCTTGATTTGCCTCCTGGTACAGGTGATGTTGCATTAGATGTGCATACATTGCTTCCAACTAGTAAAGAAATCATTGTAACTACGCCTCATCCAACAGCTGCATTTGTTGCTGCAAGGGCTGGTGCAATGGCCATTAAAACGGAGCACGAAATTTTAGGAGTTATTGAAAATATGTCCTATTTTGAAAGTAAATTAACAGGCCAAAAAGAGTATGTATTTGGGAAAGGCGGAGGTCAGAAGCTTGCAGAGGATTTGCAGGTCCCTCTATTAGGGCAAATTCCGCTTGAGCAGCCGGACTGGGATGAAGAGGACTTTGCTCCGTCTGTTTATAATGAAAACCATCCAATAGGGGAAATTTATTTAGATATAGCAAGAAAAGTGATTGAGATAACAGAAAAGTAAAGGAAGGGAGAGGAGGTCTATTGGCCTCCGCCCCCGCCTTCGTTTCCGGAGCTGCCCCCGCCTTCGTTTCCGGAGCTGCCCCCGCCTTGTTGTTTACTTTGAGCTTGCTGAGCAGCCTTCAATAGCGCTTCCTCAATTTTCGGTTGAAAAAGCGGACTTGATAGAACATCTGTAATTTGCTGCTGTAAATATTGGCGGTATTCTTTGCTTTTTAAAACCTTCAATAGTTCTTCTTCCATTTGAGGATTTTTCAGCACATCCATAAGCATTCCTTGATATTCCGGATCTTTCATTAAACGTTTGATCACTTTTTCATGTTCTGTTTGCAATGTTTTCGCAAATCCTTCCGCAAATTTTGTATCTTCAAATGTATTTTTCCAAAATTCCTTCCCTTTTTCTGATGTTAACGTTTTTTCAATCGTATTATTGACGGTTTTTTGATCTAAAATGAAGTTTCGTTGAACTTCTTCATCTTTCATAATTTCTTGAACGGCTTTTTTTCCTTCGTCAGATTTTAATATGTCTACAACCATTTTTTTTGTTTCATCATAATTCATTGGTTCACTTTGCTGCCGATCCGCACATCCTGCAACGATCATCCATATAAGCATCATGATGAGGAGCGAACAATTTCTACCTCTCATATTTCATTTAGCTCCTTT